>CAYGZJ010000165.1:0-3196 GCA_964354335.1 uncultured Planctomycetales bacterium
CCGGAAATCCAGGACCCGCATAACCAACTGGTGATGTATAAAGTCCTTGAGAAGTTCCTGCGCGCGATACATCCTTTTATGCCTTTTATTACTGAAGAGATATGGCAGAAACTGCCGCACGAAGGCGAATCCATTATGTCCCAGTCCTGGCCGCATATTCAGGAACAGATAATAGATACAAAATGCGAAGAGAAAATGAGCCTGATCTTTGAGGCGGTCACCACCATCAGGAATATGCGTCAGGATCTTGAAATAGCACCTACCGTAAAGATCAGCGTGATCATCTCATCTGCCAACAAAGAGCGCAGGGAGTTAATTCTGCAACTATCCGCGCTTATCAGCAATCTAGCAAAAATAGAGAGCCTTAAAATAGAGGAAAAATTCCTACATCGCAAATCCAGCATCACCAACCTAGTTAAAGACGTTCACCTCACTATTCCTCTGGAAGGCCTCATCGATATAGATAAGGAAAAGAAGAAAATAGAAATAAGAATGCTTCAGGCTGAAAAAGAGATCGCAAACAAAGAGAAAATGCTAGGCAACAAAGAGTTCGTAAAAAAGGCCCCGCAGGATATCGTGGAAAGCGAGAAAACAAAATTAACCCAATTGCAGGAAACGCTAAAAAAACTAAAGGCGGTGAAAGATGGTCTCAGGTAAATATTTTCTTTCGGAAAGGAAACCGGAGCTGGATCCAATAAAACTCGAGAGTATTGTCCGGCACGCGCTTATCGAAGATATCGGCAGAGGAGACATAACCACTAATCTTACCATTCCACAAGATAAAGACATAACTGCGCAGATCATCGCAAAAGATGATTGCGTCATCTGCGGCATACCGGCATGCGAAAAAGTTTTCCAATTAGTTGACAGCACTATTCACTTTGTCGCATCGGCAAAAGAAGGCCAGATCATCAAAAAAGGCAAGGTAATCGCTAAGGTTTCCGGAAAGGCAAGAAGCATACTTTCCGCGGAGAGGGTGGCGCTTAATCTTCTAAGCATGCTCTCCGGTGTGGCCACAAAGACCAAGGAATTTGTAAAACATATTGAGCCGCATAAAACCAAGATTACAGACACCAGAAAGACCATGCCCGGATTGCGCGAACTGCAAAAATACGCAGTAAGGATCGGTGGCGGCTATAACCACCGCATGGGGCTTGACGAGATGATCCTTATCAAAGACAATCACATCAAAGTCACTGAAGGCTACACCAAGTTGCCCAGCGTCCCCAAAGGCTTCAAGATCGAAATAGAAGTGCAGAACCTCGAAGAATTCAAGCACGCTCTGCACTTTAAACCAGATGTGATCATGCTGGATAATATGGATGTAGAAGATATCAAGCAAGCGGTTAAAATCAGGAACGCCACGGAGTTTAAGGGACATCATCCGCCCACTAAGCTGGAAGTCAGCGGCGGGGTAGACCTTACAAACGTGCGCACCTTGGCCGCGGCCGGAGTAGACATCATTTCTATAGGCGCGCTCACCCACTCGGTAAAGGCGATAGATATCAGCCTCGAGGTCCTATAAAATTGTCCGGCTTTAAGCTAGCTTCAGATTTCAAGCCCTGCGGAGACCAGCCAAAGGCGATAAATGAACTTACCGCTTCAATCCTTGCTGGTAACCGCTTCCAAACCCTCCTCGGCGTAACCGGCTCAGGTAAGACATTTACCCTGGCCAATGTCATTGAAAAACTGAATCTGCCCACCCTGGTCATATCGCATAATAAGACTTTGGCCGCGCAGCTATATTCTGAGTTCAAAGAGTTCTTCCCTCAAAATGCGGTAGAATATTTCGTCAGTTACTACGACTACTATCAGCCTGAAGCCTATATCCCTTCCACGGATACATATATCGAAAAAGATTCTTCCATAAATGACCGGCTTGACCGTTTACGATTATCGGCGACTAGCTCGCTTATGTCGCGCAGCGACGTGCTTATCGTAGCTTCGGTTTCCTGCATCTACAACCTGGGCTCACCCGATGATTATCACCAACTGCTTGTTTTTGTGGAAAAGGGGCAGGAGATTTCCCGGGACGAGCTGATAAAGAGCCTTATCCAGATACAATACGAACGAAATGATTATGAATTTGTCCGCGGAAGGCTGCGCGTACGCGGAGATACACTGGAAGTCTTTCCCTCATACCAGGAAAAAGCATTGCGCATCAATTTTTACGCTGACCGGGTCGAGAAAATCATCGAGTTTGATCCTGTTTCCGCAAAGGCTTTAACCGAACTTGAAAAGATCGCAGTTTATCCGGCGAAGCACTTTATCGTCTCAGAAAATAAGATACAGCAGGCGCTCTCATCGATCGAAGCCGAACTTAATGATCAGCTTAATTTTTTGCGCGGTAAAAACAAGCTTCTGGAAGCGCAACGACTGGAGCAACGCACCAAATACGACATGGAAATGCTTAAGGAGATCGGATACTGCCATGGTATAGAAAATTATTCGCGCATTCTTTCCGGAAGGCCTCCCGGATCCAGGCCGTATTGCCTGATCGATTATTTTCCCGAAGATTTCCTGGTGATCATTGACGAATCACACGTGACCGTTCCGCAGGTGCGGGGAATGTATGCCGGAGACCGCGCCAGAAAAGAGACCCTGGTAGAATACGGCTTCAGGCTTGCGTCCTGCCTGGATAACCGCCCGCTTAAATACAATGAGTTTGACAGTTTAACCAAAAGAACCGTCTTTGTATCAGCTACTCCGGATGAATACGAAATAAAGGAGAGTAAGGGCAGGGTGATCGAACAGATCATCCGGCCGACGGGATTAATCGATCCCGAGATAGTTATCCGGCCTATTGAAGGGCAGGTAGAAGACCTGATCGGGGAAGTCAAAAGTCGCAGCGCCAAAAACGAGCGGACATTGGTGACAACCCTTACCAAGCGCATGGCCGAAGACTTAACTAGTTATTTACAAGAGAGGGGCTTAAAGGTAAAATATCTGCATTCGGATATCGAAACAATCGAGCGCTCCAGGATACTGCGGGAATTACGCCGGAAAGAGTTCGATTGCCTGGTGGGGATAAATCTGCTGCGTGAAGGACTGGATCTTCCGGAAGTATCCCTTGTGGCAATTTTAGACGCGGACAAAGAAGGGTTCTTACGCTCAAGCACATCCTTGATCCAGGTTGCCGGCAGGGCCGCGCGCAATATCAACGGCCTGGTGATCATGTATGCCGATACGCTCACCG
>CAYGZJ010000166.1:0-3172 GCA_964354335.1 uncultured Planctomycetales bacterium
CTTGATATCTTCTCCTTTTTTGGTTAAGCGAATTGCCTGAATAAAGCGATAAGAAGCGAATGCCGAGGTAGCTTTCCTCCTTCGCCCTTGGATAAAAAAAGGGATAGATTTGGAGGGCTTCGCAGGATTCGCCAACAAGATATAGCCGAGGTAGCTCAGTGGTAGAGCGCGGCCCTGAAAAGGCCGGCGTGGGGAGTCCGATTCTCTCTCTCGGCATAAATGAGCGCATAACTTACGGAAGCGCTGAAAGCGCGACGTAAGTTATATGCGCGAATTTATCCCCGCGGCTACGAGTAAATTTCGAAGAAATTTACGAAGTGAAAAGCCGCGGGGATTTCTTCATATAGCGAGAGAATTTTGGCACATCTTGCGAGTCGGGACGCTTCATTGAACGTAAGTTATCTGCGCGAATTTACCCCCTGCGTATTGATTCGCGAAGCGAATCAGCAGGGGGTATTCTTTATCGAAGAGAATTTTGACGCATCTTACGAGCTGGGGTAAATGTTTTAGGGAGTCCTCCCTGCAGCGTTTAGCTGCAGGGATTCCTTATTATGAGAAGCAAAATTAAAAGTAATCAGATCTAAAAAGAGGCGGAGGAAATAAAAATAAAAAATACCCTTGTTGTGATATAATAAATTGCTTGTATTTCAGGTTTATCCATAAATCCATAGGTCAAAATCGCAAAGAAGATGAAGATAGCTATCCTGACAAACGAATACCCCCCGAATGTATATGGCGGAGCCGGCGTTCATGTTGAATATTTGACCCGCGAACTTTCCAGATTGGATAAGGGCAAGCACTCGATAAAAGTCTTGTGTTTCGGAAGCCAGAAGGTCGCGGGGGCCAACCTTAGCGTAGAAGGGGTAAACGCGCAGTATGATTTCTCGGTTAAAGACCAGCGGCATAAAAAGTTCCTGGATACGATGCTCAAAGACATCATAATCTCAGGTGAGCTTGATGATGTCGATATAGTGCATTGCCACACCTGGTATAGCCATTTCGCGGGGCTCCTGGTAAAGCAGCTGCTAAACGTTCCGCTTGTTCTGACAACCCACTCTCTGGAGCCGTACAGACCGTGGAAAGTCGAACAGCTCGGCACCGCTTATAACGCGAGCACCTGGATTGAAAAGACCGCTTATGAAAACGCGGACGGCGTCATAGCGGTCTCTAAGGCAATGAGAAAAGACATCCAGGATCTTTATAGCGTGCCTTCCGATAGGATCAAAGTAATTTATAACGGCATTGACCTAAACCTTTACAAGCCGGTTAAGGATAAGGTGGTCCTTGATAAATATAAAATAGACCCGAAAATCCCTTATATACTTTTTGTCGGCAGGATCACCAGGCAAAAAGGAATAATCCATCTGGTGAACGCGATCAAACACATCAGCCTGGGGCATCAGGTGGTATTATGCGCGGGGGCACCCGATACAAAAGAAATAGCTGCCGAAATGAAAGCCAAGATTAATAAAGTCAGAAAAGAATCAAAAAATAAAGTCGTCTGGATAGAAGATATGGTTTCCAAAGAAGATGTCATAGGGCTTTATTCCCATGCAGCGCTTTTTGTCTGCCCCTCGGTTTACGAGCCTTTCGGCATAATCAATATTGAAGCAATGGCATGCCAGACTCCGGTAGTCGCGACAAAAGTAGGGGGTATTCCCGAAGTCGTAGTGCCGGGAGAAACAGGTCTCTTGGTACCGATTAAACCCAAAGGCGCGAGCGATTTCGAGCCTGCTGATCCGGAAGAATTCTCGCGGGAGTTAGCTGAGGCGATCAATTCGATCATAGACTCTCCCGCAAAACTTAAAAGTATGGGGTTGAAATCAAGACAGCGGGTAGAGGAACTTTTTAGCTGGGAGGTCATAGCCAAAGAAACCCTTGATTTTTATAAGTACATTATTGAAAGAAAAAGCGAGGTAGATATCAAAGGCAAACATCGGGTAACTATCGAAAAAGTCCTGCCCGAAGTCGACGGCGGTAAATTTCCGGTAAAAAGGGTGCCCGGACAGCGCGTGAATGTGAGGGCCCATATTATTTCAGACGGACACGACGAAAAGACGACTTTTCTTTATTATTGCCACTCTTCGGACAAAACATGGCAAGAAATTGAAATGGTCCTGGAGAATAACGACGAATGGATCGGAGACTTTAAGATTGAAAAAGAAGGCACCTATTTTTACACAGTGCATTCATGGATCGACCATTTTAAGACATGGCAGAAAGACCTTGAAAAAAGGATTGCCGCAAAGCAGGATATTTCTGTGGACCTTTTGATAGGCTCTTCCATGATAGAAGAGGCGCTGGCAAGGGCAGGAGAAAAAGATAAGAGAAGATTGTCCGGGTATATTCAAAAAATCAAAAGCAAGGATAATGACGGGATAAAGGCGGCCCTTAGCAATGAATTGCTTGAGCTTATGAAAAAATATCCTGAAAAGGCCTTTATCTCGAAATATCACAACGAACTTGAGGTGAGAGTGGAAAGGGCTAGGGCCTCTTACAGCACCTGGTATGAGATTTTTCCCCGTTCAGCTTCAGGCGTGCCAGGCAGGCACGGCACCTTTAAAGATTGCGAAAAGCTTATTCCGGAAATCGCGGGCATGGGTTTCGATGTCCTTTATTTTCCGCCGATCCATTCCATAGGGGTAAAAAACAGGAAGGGAAAGAATAGTTCTGTAAAAGCCGCGGCTTCAGATCCAGGTAGCCCCTGGGCGGTGGGAGCAAAAGAAGGCGGGCATAAGGCAATACATCATGAGCTGGGCACGTTTGAGGACTTTGCTTCGCTGGTTGCCAAGGCCAAAAAACACGGTATGGAGATAGCCCTTGATATCGCTTTCCAGTGTTCAAACGACCACCCTTATATCAAAGAGCATCCGGAGTGGTTCTCCTGGAGGCCCGATAAGACTATTCAATTCGCGGAAAATCCTCCTAAAAAGTATGAAGATATCGTCCCGTTTAATTTCAAAACAGACAATTGGAAGGAGTTGTGGGAGGAGTTAAAATCCATTTTCATTTTCTGGGCGGAAAAGGGTGTTAGAATATTCAGGGTAGATAATCCCCATACGAAACCGGTTGCCTTCTGGGAATGGGTAATAGCTGAAGTAAAAAAAGATTACCCTGACGCGCTCTTTCTTGCCGAGGCCTTCACCAGGCCCAAGATGATGAACATGCTTGC
>CAYGZJ010000167.1:0-3165 GCA_964354335.1 uncultured Planctomycetales bacterium
CGCAGGAGGCGATCTCGGAATTGATACCCTTGGCATCAAGTTTAGGGCTTGATTGCCTGGTTGAGGTGCATACCGAGAAAGAGCTAAAGAAGGTTTTAAAGTTAAAAGATGTTGCGTTGATCGGTATTAACAACAGAGACCTGCATACCCTGGAAGTTGATTTCAAGACTACAGAAAAGTTATATACACTGATCCCTAAAGATAGGCTGGTAGTTGTAGAGAGCGGGATCAAAAGCAGGCAGGACGTGCTTTTCTTAAAGATTCTGGGAGCAAGCGCTGTTTTAATCGGTGAGGCTTTTATGTCAGCGCAGGATATTCGATCGAAAATTGAAGAGATTATGGGATGGTAAGTGCAGTAGTTAGCATGTAGTAGGTAGTAGATAGGGGTTAGAAAAAGTGATAAAGGTTAAGATCTGCGGGATAACGAATCGGGAAGATGCTTTTGCGGCGGTTAATGCCGGCTGTGATGCCTTGGGATTTCTATTCTACCGTAACAGCCCGCGTTATATCAGTCCGCATAATGCCGGAGAGATCATCCGCGATCTGCCAAAGAATATTGTTAAGATCGGAGTCTTTGTTAATGCGAAGGAAAGGCGGGTCAAGGAGATCGCCAAGCAGCTGCGGCTTGATTTCCTTCAGTTTCACGGTAGCGAATCCGCCGGCTACTGTGATAAATTTAAGGGCTATAAGACGATAAAGACGTTTCGTATAAAGGATACAGTTGACGAAGGCGAAATTAGCAGGTATCATACCTTTGCCTACCTTTTTGATACATTTTCTCGTTCTAAATTGGGTGGTACCGGTAAAATATTCGACTGGAAACTGGTGCGCCATATCAGTCATTTGCCTCAGCCTATCTTTTTGTCTGGGGGGCTGCATTCGGGCAATGTGGAAAAAGCGATAAGGGTTATGCATCCGGCATGGGTTGATGTGTGCAGCGGAGTTGAGTCGGTCCCGGGAAAGAAAGACCATAACAGGGTAAGAGAATTTATCCGCCTGGCGAAAGGGACGCGCATATGAAAAAATGTCCTTATTGTGCAGAGGAGATCCAGGACAGCGCCATTAAATGCAAACATTGCGGTGAGTATCTGAAGAAAAAGCCGCGTTGGAAAAGCTGTTTGGTAGGCTGCCTGGTGATAATGCTGGTTTCGATCCTGTTTTTATTCTTATTCTTTTTTCTGGGCGCTTTGTTGATAAAATTTTTGATATATAAGCTTATCACCAGCATGCCGCCGTTCCTGAATCCGCTTCCTTATCTTCATATGCCGGATGTCTGGATGCAGAATTTTTTTAACGGCTTAGGGGAGTTCATGAATCATATACTGGGCTGGCTGATGGGTATTTTTCAGATCCCTCAAAGCCACACACTTTAAGATTTAGGAGATATGTATGATACCGGATAAAACAGGGCATTTTAACGGATTCGGCGGAAGATTCGTGCCTGAGACCCTCATTGCAGCTTTGGATGAGCTGGAGCAGGAATACCGCAAAGCCAAAAAAGATCCAAATTTTTTAAGCGAATTGGCGTATTATCTTAAGGAATATGCCGGCAGGCCCACGCCGCTTTATCTCGCGCGCAATCTGAGCAAAAAACTGGGCATCGCCAAAATTTATCTAAAGCGCGAAGATCTGCTGCATACCGGAGCGCACAAGATCAATAATACCTTGGGCCAGATATTGCTGGCGGTGCGCATGAAAAAGCCGCGCGTTATCGCAGAGACCGGAGCCGGTCAGCATGGCGTGGCCACTGCCACGGTTGCCGCGATGTTCGGGTTGAATTGTGATGTCTATATGGGCACGGAGGATATCGAGCGTCAGAAATTAAATGTTTTCCGGATGAAGCTTTTAGGCGCGCGGGTGATCCCGGTTACAAGCGGGACTAAGACCTTGAAAGATGCCATGACCGAGGCGCTGCGGGATTGGGTGACGAATGTGCGCAGCACCCATTATATCATCGGTTCAGTCGCCGGTCCGCATCCCTATCCGTTGATGGTGCGTGATTTTCAGTCAGTTATTGGCAAAGAGGCGCGCAAACAGATAATGCAAAAAGAGAAGCGGCTTCCGGATTATATCGTCGCCTGCGTCGGTGGCGGCAGCAATGCCATGGGTATATTCCATGCGTTTTTTAACGACAAAAATGTAAAACTCATCGGTGTGGAGGCAGCTGGTTTTGGCCTTGCTTCAGGCAGGCACGCGGCTACGCTTGTTTCCGGTTCAACCGGAGTTTTGCATGGCTCAAAATCAGCTTTGCTCGAAGATAAGTTTGGCCAGGTAAAGGTCGCTCATTCTATTGCCGCAGGCCTTGACTATCCCGGGGTCGGACCGGAGCACGCCTATTATAAGAAGATCGGCCGTGCCACATACGTTGCTGTCAGTGATAAAGAAGCAGTGGAAGGTTTTAAGCTGCTTTCCGAGACCGAAGGCATAATTCCGGCGCTTGAGCCGGCGCACGCAATCGCCTATTTATCAAAATCAAAAAATAAGATCAATAAAAAATCCACTGTTATCGTCTGCCTTTCGGGAAGAGGCGATAAGGATACCCACACCATTGCCCAAACACTAAACCTATGAATAGAATAGAGAGAAAATTCAGAGATCTGCGCAACATAAAGAAAAAAGCATTTATCACCTTTATCACCGCCGGTTACCCTGATATGGCAACGACCAAAAAACTGGTCCTTGAGTTTACAAAAATCGGTGTGGATATCATTGAGCTGGGTGTGCCGTTTTCTGACCCTATGGCGGATGGCCCGGTGATCCAGGAAGCTTCACAGCATGCGCTTAAAAACAAGGTGACCCTGCCGTCAATATTAAAGCTGGTTAAAGAGGTGCGTAAACACACGCAAGTCCCGATATGCCTGATGACTTATTACAATCCGATATTCTGTTATGGTGATGAGCGTTTTGCCCGCCAGGCCAAAGCCTGCGGGGTTGACGGCGTGATCATTCCCGATCTTCCGCCTGATGAAGGCAGGGATTTTGTGCGCGTTGCCAATAAATATGGGGTAGATGTTATCTGTTTTATCGCTCCCACAACTTCGTCCAAACGCGTGCGTTATATCGCTAATGTTGCCCGGGGCTTTATTTATTATGTCTCTTTGACCGGGGTAACCGGAGCGCGCAGAGAATTACCCGGTGATATCCTAAAGAATCTAAATGAAATAA
>CAYGZJ010000168.1:0-3129 GCA_964354335.1 uncultured Planctomycetales bacterium
TGCGTCAGCTCTCCGGAGGAGAATGTCGCCCCGTGTATGCCATCCCTGCCTGTGCGGCCGCCGACGACTACAACATAGTCGCCGCTGCGCTGGCGCTTAAAAGATTTATCTTTAGGCATGATCCCCACTGTACCGCAGTAAACTAAAGGATTTCCTACGAAATGCCTGTGGAAGTGTACCGCCCCGTTTACCGTGGGAATCCCCATCTTGTTTCCGTAATCACGCACTCCGCTGACCACGCCTTTCATCACCCGCTTAGGATGTAAGGTACCGATGGGCAATTGGCTAAACGGATAATCCGGAGGGCCGAAACAGAAAACATCGGTATTAAGTATCGGCTTTGCACCCAGACCCGTTCCCATCGGATCGCGGATAACTCCTCCGATTCCGGTGTTGGCCCCGCCGAACGGCTCTAGGGCCGAAGGGTGATTATGCGTCTCTACCTTAAAACAGATATTGTATTTGTCATCAAACTTAATGATCCCTGAATTATCATGAAAGACTGAAACGCACCAGGGTTTTTTCAGCTCATTAGTCGCCTTCATGATGGTGGACTTAAGCAGATTATCAATGAGTATAGTTTTTGATTTTGAGCTTTTAACTTTTGAATTGTTCGCCTGCCTACGGCAGGCAGGAATTTTCTCCGTATATCGTATTCTGCCTCTGAAGGTTTTATGATAGCAGTGTTCCGACCAGGTCTGGGCAACGGTTTCCAGTTCACAGTCAGTGGGATTGCGCCTCAGTTTCTTAAAATAGTTCTTAATACTTTTCATCTCATCCAGATTTAAGAATAACTGCCCCCGCTTACTTATCTCCAGAAGCTGCCTATCCGCGGCCTTCAAAAGATTTACGGTGACTAGGTTAAACCTGTATCTGGCTTGACTGGTGACTGGTGACTGCTGGCTTGGTGAGGTGGCGATATGCTGGATCAGTTTATTGTAGAGTAATTTTTCGCAAATGACTTTCAGCTGCGCATCAGAAAGCCTACCCTTGATTAGATACTTCTTGGCGGTCTTGATAGCGGTGACGTCTGTGATCCCCAGATCACACATGCCTTTAAGCGCGGATTCCTCGACCGGATCCATGACCCCGGGATTATATGCGACCTCTATAACAAATTCACTCTTTGATTCTTTTCTTTGGCTTACAGGATCAATCACGTAATCCTGCGCGATTTTATCCACCAACAACTGCTCGCAGATGCGCTTAAGCTGGCCCTGCGCAAGATCACCTTCAATGATATAGACCTGCACAAAACGGACATCGCGCACAGTCTTGATACCAAGGTCAAAGATATCTTTTTTAATACCTTCTCCGACAGCATCAAAGATTCCGGGTTTGTCTTTTATTTCAATTTTCCAGGGCATGAAAACTCCAAAAAACAGGGCGGGCCTGCTTAGCGGCAGGCAGGGTTAGCGAGCAAAAAAATCTGGTTATTCGCTTTCTTTTATTGTAAACAGGAATATATCAATATCAGATTATAAACCGACGTTGCGCAGGATCTTATTGACGTTACGCAGGTAATAATCCAGATCGAAAATTTTATCCAGTTCTTTGCTGCTTAAGTACCGGGCGACATCTTTATCCATAAGCAGATTATTCTTAAAGTCTGAGCCCTGTTTCCAGGTCTTCATAGCCGCCCTCTGCACGAAATCATAGGCCTTCATTCTGGGTAATCCTTTGTCCATAAGCTCAAGGAGTACGCGCTGGGAGAAAATCAGGCCGTGCGTTTTGACCAGGTTAGAAAGCATATTCTCCGGATATACGGTCAGGCCCTGAATGACCTGTATGAACTTATGCAGCATGTAGTCCAGCACAATAGCCGAATCAGGAATGATCACCCGCTCAACCGAAGAATGGCTGATGTCGCGCTCATGCCAAAGCGCCACGTTTTCCAGGGAGGCAACAGCATTGCCGCGCAATAGACGGGCTAACCCGCATATGCGCTCGCAAATAACCGGGTTACGCTTATGCGGCATAGCAGAAGAACCTTTCTGCCCTTTACCAAACGGCTCCTCCGCTTCTAAAACTTCAGTGCGCTGTAAATGGCGGATCTCTGTAGCAAATTTCTCCAGGCTTGAGCCGATGATCGCCAGACGGCACATAAAAACAGCGTAAATATCTCTTTGGATTATCTGGGTGGAGATTTTTGCCGGACGAAGTCCAAGTTTTTTGCAGACGTAGACCTCCACCTCGGGATCAATATTGGCAAAGGTTCCCACTGCTCCGGAGATCTTTCCCACCGAAGCCTCTTCTTTTGCCAGCTTTAACCTGTCTAAATTACGCCGCATCTCATCATACCAAAGCGCCATCTTTAAACCGAATGTGGTCGGCTCAGCATGCACGCCGTGCGTGCGGCCAATACAGACCATATCTTTGTAGGCCCTGGCTTTCTTGGCAAGGATTTTAATCACCTGCTCCACATCTTCGATCAGAATATCGGCGGCGGCGTTAAGCTGCACGCCAAGGGTAGTATCCAGCACATCAGATGAAGTCAGGCCCATGTGAAAATACCTGGCGTCAGAACCGATATATTGCGAAACATTGGTCACAAAGGCGACCACGTCATGCTGGGTCTTCTCTTCTATTTTATTGATCTGCTTAAGGTTGAATCTTGCTTTCTTGCGGATTCTCTGGACTGCCTGGACAGGAACTTTCTTTTGCTTGGAGAGGGCTTCTAAGGTGAGTATCTCTATGGCAAGCATGGTTTTAAACTTAAACTCATCCTGCCAGATAGCGGACATTGCGGGTAGCGAATAACGCTCAATCATTAATGCTCCTTCCGCAGAAAGCGGAATACCGACCTTTCCTATAAGGTCGGGTGCAGTTGTTCTAGAAGCTTTAATTATAGCAGAAAACACCATTTTCGCAATGAAATTTCAAGCTAAAACTGTCCCTGTTGGCCTTGGAGCGAATAGAGCTTTTAGCCGGAGGAGCTTGAGCATTTGAGGGAATCCCGAGGCCATATGGCAATCTCGGGACGGCGAGGATGTCTGAGTCCTATTTGCTAGAGCAAATAGGACGAGTTCCGCAGCCGCCGAAAATGCGAAAGACCTCCGGCATGCCCCTCTAATATGACTTTGAATGGGGCAAAAGCGACCTGAGCGAAAAGGCCAATAGGGATAGTTA
>CAYGZJ010000169.1:0-3122 GCA_964354335.1 uncultured Planctomycetales bacterium
GATATTGTTTACGGCAGCATTTGACTGTGACACTGCAAGCACCCGTTTACCATTGAGGATAAAATAGCGCACGATATCTGTTATAGTGGTGGTCTTACCTGTCCCGGGCGGGCCCTGAATAAGCGTAGCTGATGGCTGAAGGCTCATCCCCGAAAGCACCGCGTTTCTCTGCGAAACATCGCTTTTGATTAATTCGCTTACCGAAGTGATGTTTCTTTCCAGGGCATCTCCAGCCGCATCACTTTTTAGACCAAAGAGTATATCAAGGAAAGAATTGCCGGTAGTAGCCTTGCCGCGCGCAATCGATGACCGCAGCTCATTGATAATACTGTCAAAATCCTCTTTCTGCCGCAAAAGAGAGGTATCTTCGACTTTTTTAATAAAACCTTTTGACCTGATGCACTGTAGCCCACGCTCTTTCTGCTCGATATTGTCAAACTTAAAAACAATGCTGTTATCTTCCGCATTTACGCCGACAACCTCAAAATAGTCATCGGTAGCAGTTTCGCCTTCGAAATCAAGAAAAACAAAGCTATCACCAATACGGGCGACATCTTTAGAGCGTACGGTTATTCCCTCAAGCGCCGCAACCCGGTTACCGGTCTTAAGCCGAAGACCCCGCACAGTAAAGGTATCTTCAAACTCGCCTTTCGGAAAGACGCAGGAAGAATATAAATACTTAAATCCTCCGTAGACGTTCCTGATCCTACGCTGCCGGTGTTCGGTGGCAGTCAAAAGAGCAAGAATAATCCGGTGATGGGGAATAAGCAATTTTAGAGTGATATTACCGAGAGCAACGCTCTGTGCTTTTGCAAAATCCTGGTTTGCGGGAGTATTCTTCATCAACTCTAAAGCAAAGTTAAAGGCGGTCTCAAAATGGCCTTGCTTATTCATCGCCTCAAGGACTCCAAGGATCTCCGCGCACACCGGTTTTGCTTCAGGGCCGAAAGAAAACGCACCCAGATACATATCTTTTGCCCTGACAAAATCATTCTGGCGCATCGTTTCTCTGGCTTCTTTTAAAATATTTTCCCGCTTATCGATCAGGGACTTTACCTCAACAATCAGCTTTAGTCCTTGCTTATCCTGGGGAAATATTCGCAGGATCTTCTCGGCGGACTTCAGCGCTTCATCGGGATTACGTGTACTAAGATTCTGCGCCCGCTCAAAAAGCTCGACCTTCTGAAGAAACTTGGCTACTGTCTGATCCTTATCCGCTCCTGCCGGATGATTGAGCTCCTGCGCTATTCTGCGCGCCTCAGAAAGATTTCCACAGGAATAATACTCCTGCGCCTCTGACATCTTGCTTACCATCAAGCGAAAAGCATGAATAGTAGTATCCTGGCTGTTAAGGCCAAGGGCTGTATTAAGTAAATTCAGCGCCAGCTTATAATCAAAAGCATTATATGCCTGACGCGCTTCTTTCAGAAGCTTGACTATCCTCTCTGAGCGTTCGATAAACCAGGCGCATTCGCTTCTTCTTAGCGCCAACTCTCCTTCCGCGTCCAGATATGTATTCGCATCCCTGGTTACTTGCGGGTAAGAACCCGTCTGGAAAAGCTGCTCCAAACGCAAAAGCACGATATCCCCATCTCTTGCGGCAAGGTTATTGATCTCCGCTTTAAAAGCCGTAAAACTGCGGCGGATAGCTTTATTACTTATCCTTTCAGCGTCTATCGCGCTTACAAAACGATAGAGTTCATCCGAATAAAAATATCCCAATAGACGCAATGCCTCTTCCAGCCGCAGGCCGTTAGAATCTCTTCCTTCAAGCAGGCAAGGCAAGGCAGCGATTAGGTAATCGACAAACGGCTTGCTACGGCTCATCACAAAATAAGATATAAGCAGATTCTTTTCTTCCTGCGTAATAGAAGGTTCAGAAAACATGGGAAGCAGCGAATAGGCAATCTTATCCTTGGCGGCTTCGGGAAGGAAAATAATAACCCTGAAAAATGCGAAGAGTAATGTATCGGCTATCTGCGGATTAGGGTCAAGGCGCAAAAGCATAAGTATTTCCCGCCTGATAGAATCTTCTTGGCCGTTAAGAGCCAGGGCATAAAACCGGCAAACGCTTAAAGCGGAATAAAGCGGAAAATACCGCGAGGAAAGACCAGTGACATCTGCTGTCTTTTCTCTCAGGCTTACAAAATCATTTTTTAATATATCGTCGAACGCGGATATCAAGACTTTACCGATGTCAGGTAAATTTGACATTTTGGAGAATGCCTTACGGACACTTGCGGCCATGGAAGCGGCCTTTTCGCTTCCAAAATCATCTCCTGCCTCCTCAAGCGACTTTCCGGTAAAAGCCATGAGGATCGCATGCAGAATAAGCGCCTCAAACGGGGCTGACTGCTGCGATACCATTGAGGCCATAAGGTCCGAAATATTCACCAACACCTTAAGGTTATTACCGGATAATTTATATAGCATTGCCAGCGACTCACAGTCGTTTATCCGAACAGGGCTGTTTTCCTGTTTCTTCTTATTTACAGAAGCTTCCCGACTCTGAATGAGCTTATGCAGCTGGCTTTTGAAATTGACCATCCGGTTTTCATTTCTGGCAAACACATCAGCGGTAAAATCCGCTTTTGCGTTAACCATATCTTCACCTACCAGGTTAAATACCTGAGGATCAAGGCCATTGCCCTGCGAAACTCCTGCCTGAAGGTTTTCATATTCTTTCAGGAATGCCTGGGCCTTGCTAAAGGCGTGGTTCTGGAAAGCGTCTTTAAATGCCATGGCAAGCAAAAAGACATATTCGGCTGTGCGTTGATGATAGCGGTAACCGCGGAAGAGCGCGACAACTTTTTCGATACATTCGAAATCGCGCTTCTGCTCTCTAAGAGCTGCGGGAATGGTCGTTTCTTCATCGGAAATACTGATCAGGCCTTCAAGGCCGATAAGGACAAGCCTTCTTACTGATTCAACATACAGCCAGGCTCCGGCAAAAGCAATAATGCCCTCAAAAACACTTTGCATATGCGGCCGGTCATCCTTACAGGAATCAATAATGTTATGCCACCACCTGCAGATGACACTCATAAAGCTGGAGGCATAAGAATCTTCTTCCTGCGGCCTGCGCTGTTCGTTGAGATCGCCAAAATTATCATTCATCCAGG
>CAYGZJ010000170.1:0-3109 GCA_964354335.1 uncultured Planctomycetales bacterium
GCGATATTCATAGGGGATTTTTAGCAAAGCGTCATTGACTAATTCTTTAGCCAAGGAATCTGGCGCTTCTTTTGTATCAGCAATGGTTTCGTACATGGTCTCATCCAAAGAAACCGGACGCTGTCTGTATTTGCGCAGATGATCGTAGGTGGTATTGACCGTTACGCGGTATAACCAGCTGGAGAACTTGGCCTGGGCTTTGTAGCTGTCGATATTATGATAAACCTTCATAAAGACATCCTGGGCAACATCCTGGGCATCGTGGCTGTTTCTTGTCAGGCCGTAGATGAGATTGACTACCATATTCTGGTACTTCTTGACCAGCATCTCAAAACCCTCCAGTTCGCCCCTCTTAAACCGCTCTATCAGTATAAGGTCTTGGTCCATCTTGCCCTTCCGATTATTAGACGTAAACAAACTCAATTTTATTCCATGATTCTTAGCTATTATACCATAAATAGTGGGGACAGAATCCGCCAGGACAGTCTCGATACCAGATTTAAGGATCCCTGTCCCCATTCAACAATAAAACCTAAACCTCAAATTCAAAGTTCAAAGTAAAAAATTCAAAATAAGGTTAAAGTCTAAAGTTTAAATTTTAAAATTTGAATTTTAAATTTGTTTTCCCCGCTGTCCATTTTATTTAAGGCGGGATCCCGCTTTAGCCTTAAGTTGCTTAGCGGGAGAATTTTGAGTTTTAGCCTTTGAATTTACTTTCTCAGCACTTCCTTGAACCGCTTAGTTAAGGCAGGAACTACTTGCAGGACATCGCCGACAATTCCGTAGGTGGCGACTTTAAAGATGGGCGCTTCGGGGTCTTTGTTGATTGCGATAATGATCTTCGAGGACTGCATTCCGACCAGATGCTGGATCTGTCCGGATATTCCGCAGGCAAAATAAATCTTCGGTCCGACCGTGCGTCCGGTCTGTCCGACCTGGTGCGAATAAGGCATCCAGCCGCTGTCTACCGCTGCGCGTGAAGATCCAACTGCGGCGCCTAAAACATGGGCCAGCTCTTCAAGGATCTTGAAGTTTTCCGGCCCTCCCATGCCGCGGCCTCCGGAAACGATGATATCCGCCTCGGCAAGATTTACCAATGACTCAATCTCTTCAACTATATCGAGCAATTTGGTGCGTGAAACATAAAGCGAGCTGTCAAATGTCTCGCGGATGATCTTTCCCTTACGGTGTTTATCAGGAGTCAATGGCTGAAATACTTTATGGCGCACAGTTGACATTTGCGGCCGGAAATTCGGGGAAATGATCGTTGCCATGATATTTCCGCCAAAAGCTGGACGCGTCTGCAAAAGGATCTTCTTTTCCGGATCAATATCAAGGCCGGTGCAATCAGCAGTAAGACCTGCCTTTATTTTAATCGCCACCCGGGAGATCAGCGATCGCCCGATAGAAGTCGCCCCGCACAAAAGAATCTCCGGCTTATACTTCTTTACCAACTCCACCAAAATATTGGTGTAAGGCTCATCCTGAAAATTAGCTATCTCAGGAGCCTCGACCAGATAGATATTATCCGCACCTTGCCAGATCAGCTCATCAAGCTGATCATCCATCTTATTGCCGATGAGCACACCACTTACCTGACAATTCAACTTTTTGGCTAATTCATGGGCCTTACCCAATAATTCATAAGAAACAGACTGGACCTTGCCGTTTTTCTGCTCAATAAAGACCCATATGCCTTTATAATCTTTTATGTCCGGGATATCGCATTTGGCAGGAGTTTTCTCTAAAATAATTGCCTTGAATTTACAGCTATCTTTACAGGCACCGCAGAGAGTGCACTTATGCAGGTCAATAATCGCCTTCTTATCCATGATGCGGATAGCATCAAAAGGACAAGCCTTTATGCACAAGGAGCAACCGGTACACTTTTCAATAATAATGGCGATTGACATTAATGAACCTCGTCCTTTATCAGGTCTACAAGCTGGCTGGCAATCTCAGGGATTTCTCCCGCAAGTATCTGTCCGCCTTCCCTATGAGGAGGAGTGAAGATCTTAACCACCTGAGTTGGCGAGCCGCACAGGCCGATATTCTGCGGATCCAAATTCAGGTCCTTCTGGGTATAAGCAATGATTTTCGCGGACTTGGCCCTCATCATCCCTTTTAAGGAAGGAATGCGCGGCTCATTGATTTCTTTTACTACGGTAAGCAGCGCCGGAAGCGGGGTTTCGATGATCTCAAAACCCTCCTCCATCATCCTTTCTACGCGCATGGATTTCTCTTTGACCTCTTCGATTTTCTTGACGTAGGTGACCTGCGGGATATCCAGATGTGTTGATATGCCCGGGCCGACCTGCGCTGTATCTCCATCAGAGGCTTGCTTTCCGCAGATGATTAAATCAAACGCGCCAATCTTCCTGATCGCTCCGGAAAGAGTATAACTTGTCGCCCAGGTATCGCTTCCGGCAAAAGCCCGGTCTCCGACCAAGACCCCTTCATCACATCCCATAGATATGGCTTCCCGCAACGCAGCTTCTGCCTGTGGCGGCCCCATAGTAAGGACAGTTACCTTGCCACCGCATTTCTCCTTAAGACGCACCCCTTCTTCAATCGCGTACATATCAAAGGGATTGATAATGGACTTTACACCCTCGCGCATCAGGGTGTTAGTCTCAGGATTGATCCTGACTTCAGTAGTTTCCGGAACTTGTTTTATGCAAACTATTATGTTCATAATCGTTTAGTTCGTTATTTTCGTTAGTATCGTTATTTTCGTTAGGTTCGTTTTAAAAGTTTTAAAACGAAATTAACGACATTAACGAAACTAACGATATTAACGAATTTACTTAGCCATCTCTCTTATCAACTGCAATCCAATAATATTTCGCTGAATCTGGTTGGTGCCTTCGTAGATCTGGGTAATTTTAGCGTCACGTACATATTTCTCAATCGGATATTCTTTCATATAGCCGTAGCCGCCGAAGATCTGCAGCGCATCCACGGTAACTTTCATCGCCACATCAGAGGCATACATCTTTGCCATAGCAGATTCCTTGGAGACATCTTTACATCCGGCATCGATAGCCCGCGCACAGGCATAGACTAATGCCCGCGCTGCTTCGATTTCTGTGGCCATATCTGCCAGCAT
>CAYGZJ010000171.1:0-3101 GCA_964354335.1 uncultured Planctomycetales bacterium
AATAAGCGGGTTTTCTGCTTTTATAGCGTAAAAAAATAAGGGCTATGCTCTGGATTGAGAAAGCATCTTGATGCGCTTGAGCATGTTAGGGTGGGTGCTTAAAAGCTCCAGCATCCTATCTCCAAGGCCAAGTTTTACCTGTTTACTCTTTAGAAGCGCTAACTCAGCCTCATCAATGGTCCCGCTTCTGTCCAGATCCAGCTGGCTAAGTTGCCGAACCTCGGTTAATGCCCGGGAGGGATCATTAACAAAAAAGGCCTTGAGCCCTTCCACTTCTTTCAGGGAATCCTTATCCGCGCGCGCAGAACCGTAAACAAGCTTATAAAGAGCTGAGGCAAGGGCTGACGGCTGGTTTCCCAAAAGCACCGAGCCCCTATCCGCGAAATACTCCCTGATCCGCGAAGCATAAAGAACCAAAAGATTGGTAATAAAATAGAAAAGAAACGCCACCATGCCGATCAACATGGTATTTTCTCCCCGGCTATCGCGCCTTCTTCCGAAAAACAAAAATTGCCAGGCCACCCGGTACAGGATCATGGGAATCACAGACAGAATGGTGATCGTCAGCACATCCTTATTCTTAAGATGCGTCATCTCATGCCCCAAGACAGCCTTGAGTTCCTCGTCGGAAAGCAGCTTCAGTATCCCCTCAGTAACACAGATACGCCCGTCTTTTAAGCTCCTGCCGAAGGCAAAGGCGTTCGGCAATGCGATCTGGGCGATGCCGATCTTAGGCATAGGGACTTGCGCGCGCATGGCCAGGCTTTCTACCATCTGATACAGGCGCGGATAATCCTCTCGCTTGACATAACGCACATGCATGGTCCATTCCACAATTTTGGGTCCGATCAGATACTGGATAATCATCAAGGCCAGCGAAATCCCGAGATAAAAATAGAAATTTCCTATGCCGGCATAGGTCCCGACCATGACGCAGACCGCATAGATTATGGCAAATAGAATTCCTACCAAAAGCATCATCCGCATCTGCAGAAACCACATAATATTATTTCCTCCCCTTTATGGTTTTTCTTTTAGTACTTCCGCCTTGATCATAAAGCGCAAAACCGGCTTCGTATCGCTGTCAGTGGTCACGTAAATATACTGCTGAATCGGGCCGGAATAACCTTTGCTGTTGAATTTAACATCTATCGATGTGCTTTCTCCCGGAATAAGCAGCTTTTTCTTGACTTCCGAGATAGCGCATCCGCAAGAGGTGTTCACATCTTTAATATGCAGCTTTTTTGAAGAATCATTGGTCAATATAAAACTATGTGTTGTAATTGTTCCAACTTTTACTTTCCCGAAATCTATGGCAAAAGGGTCAAAGGGCTCTTTTGTCGCCGGAGCGGGATTTTGTTTTTGAGCGCCTTTACCGCTAAGGCAGCCGGAGAAAGCAGCGAGAAATAAAAATAAGATCGCGATAATCCGCAACATCAACCCCTCCAGATCAGTAAAAAGCCAAGTCCGAAGAAAATAATTGCCATACAAAACTTAATCAGCGACATATGTTTCCTTAAGAACCCGGAAAATCCGGTTGAGGTCACCCCAAAGAGCGCGGATAAAAAGATTATAAAAAGCGGAACCACAAACATAAAATTATATAAAACCAGGTAACTGAACGCCTGCAGCTTAAAAGGTGTGCTCTTTAAAATAAAAGCTATCGTCGGGACATACAGCTGCCCGGTGCATACAGCCTCAAGCAAAGACACCAGAAAACCGGTGATTAGCGCCGTTACCGCGAGCGCTAAAACATGTCTTTGTGCTCTTGTTTCTTTCTCATGCGAAGTCTTGCGATAATGCATGCCCACAACTTTATGTATCCGTTTTTTTACGGCCTCAGGAAGCTGCAAAACCATCCCTTCGGCCTGTCCGGTCTTCCTGAATTTATATAAATCGTATAATGCCGCAAAACCTAAGACAATGGTGAAAATCCCAACTCCGAAATTAATAGCCTTGGTAACTATCCAAAAACCTTTAAAGGCGTAGAGAAAATTAAAAAGGCCTAATCCCAAAACAAGATAAGTCAAAAATACCGAGCATATAAAGGTAAGCCCGATGACAATAAGCTCTCTGCGCCGGTACCCCTGCAGCGCCAAAAAAGAAATAAAGAACACGATCACCGTAAAAGCGCAAGGATTGATCCCGTCGACAAGCCCGGCGCTAATAATGGCAAGCGGCCGGAATTGCTTAAAACGCTCGAGCAGGTCTACCCTTACCAGATCCCCATCTAAAGAGACACCCTTGGCTTGCGCGATCATTTTGCGCAAATCCCTGCCAAGATCGCTTTTTGAGTTTAAGAATCTGCCTTCGCAGTAAAAAACCGGCAGGGAGAACTCGATGTCAGACTTATATTTTTCTTTTAACCCCAAAAAATACTTATAATTTTCGATATCAGCGACATCACGGTATTCTATGACTACGCTGTTACCGAATTCCTTCTCTATCGCAGGAATTATCGTATTCTTTGCCTCGATACATTCATGACAAGTCAGTGAATGAAAGACAGTGACTTTGCGCACGTTTGCGGCATATAAGCTTGCGCAGGCGAGTAAAAACAAGGCTACAAAAACCGTTAAAGAAAATACTTTTCTCATATTTCCTAAATATAGCACAACAGCTTAAGGATGCAACAAAATTCCGAGATGGGTATATGAAAAATCACTGATGGCGGTGGTCGTGCTGGTGGTCGTGATAATGTGCGTGCACCGTGTCTTTGTGGCGGTGGCTGTGGATGTGAACGAGGTTGTGCTTTTCAAGAAGCTCTTTATCACTTAATATCTGTTCAGTTGGGCCAAAGGTCGCGATCCTTTTATCCATACCAAAAACATATACCGTCTCAGCGATCTCCTCGATAATATGCAGATCGTGGGTTGCAGTAATAATAGTCTTACCTTTCTCATGCGCATCCAGAAGGATGTCAATAATGTGCCTGACTGTTGCCGGATCAAGTCCAGCCGTAGGCTCATCCAGCAGGATCACCTCCGGATCCATTGCCAGTGTCGAGGCAATGGCAACTTTACGCTTCTCTCCGACGCTTAGCTGATGCGGGGAGCGCTCCAGCAATTCCCGGATCTGAAACGTCTCAACCAGCTCATCCA
>CAYGZJ010000172.1:0-3079 GCA_964354335.1 uncultured Planctomycetales bacterium
TCTTGATGACTTCCCTGCCGGAGTAATAACCGCATACCGCGCATACGCGATGGGGAATCTTCGGCTGCTTGCACTGCGGGCAAGGTATAAGATTGCCCATCGAAATCTTCCAATGTGTCCGGCGCTTTCGGCCGCGCGCCTTAGAATGCCTTTGTTTAGGTAGTGCCACTGTTGGCTCCTTTCAGTCGCTTAAATATTCAAAAATTAAAGTAGTCCCGCCAAGCGATCATAATTTAACGCGGGATCACGCCTTAAATAAAATGGTGAACGGGAAATTTCAAAATAAATGCTTTAAGCCTTCCCCAATTCTTTCGTCTTTACAACCGCAATTTATTTCGTTAAGGTTCTTGCCGCATTTAGGACAAAGCCCCTTGCATTGCGCCTTGCAAAGCGGCTTTATCGGATATTCAAGGATAATCTCTTCCCTTATTTCCGGATCAAGGTCAATCGACGGCTCAGAAATATCGACCGGAAAGCTGACCTGAAATTCTTTATTAAAAAACATGTCAAATTCTTCCAGGCAGCGGCTGCAGCGCAAATACATCTTTGCCTGGACTGTAAAATCTACTGTGACAGCGTTGGTGATCCGGGAAATATCCGCCAAAACCGTTACCGGGCCGCGAAACTTAATGATCTCGGTCTCCAGATCCAGCGCTTGCGGCGTCAGGCTCTCGGAAACGGTCATCCCATCCGTAGGTATCCGGCTTACTTCTATTCTCACCCTACCCCCTTTTTTTTAGAATCTACGCCCTATTTCCTAAAAAAGCGGGTCAGCTTTTCTTGCGTCCGGGTGCTAGTTTCTCCCGCAAGGCCTTTGCCACAAAATCGGGAACGAAACTTGAAACGTCCGCGCCTAAGGAAACGGCTTCTTTGAGCAGTTTCGAAGAAAGATAGCTGTAGGACTCATGAGGTAGTAGAAAGATCGTCTCGATATCCGCAGCAATCTTCCTGTTTGTCAAAGCCATCTGAAACTCATATTCAAAATCAGAGAGCATGCGCATCCCCCTGATTAAAACCTTGGCTTTAGATTTACGCGCAAAATCAACGACCAAGCCGTTAAAATCACAGACCTCGACCCCGTCGAGTGAGGCGGTAGCTTTCTTAAGCATAGCCACCCGCTCTTTTACGTTAAAAAGCGGCTGCTTATGCGGATTATGCGCTACCGCAACAATGACGACATGAAAAATCTCATGCGCCCGCTTGATGATATCGATATGACCGTAGGTAACCGGGTCAAACGTACCCGGATATATAGCGATCTGGCACATAACCGTTTACTCTTTCTTTTGGTAAAATGAAAGGTATGTGTCCCCGTAGCAGGATTCCTTGACTAAACAGAAAGCCTGTAACTCCTGCGGCAGCTGATCCCTCTTAAAATGCTGCACAATCACAAAACCATTGGGCGTAACTATATCATAAGCCCCTAGAGTTTGCAAGGTTTTTTTTGCCAGTGAAGCA
Source organism: uncultured Planctomycetales bacterium (assembly GCA_964354335.1). GTDB lineage: Bacteria > Omnitrophota > Gorgyraeia > Gygaellales > Profunditerraquicolaceae > JAPLLR01. The sequence goes on from CAYGZJ010000172.1 coordinate 1,459, forward strand.
GCGTTCTGAGCCGAACTTGAAGCCGAAGAAGCCGGCGACCTTAAAGGCAGATGGTAAGGAGGATCCAAAAAGACAATATTAAACCTCCTGCCTGCCTTGTGCAAAGCGCTGATCGCCTTTTCCGCTTCAGAGGGATACAGAGTACAGGCTGTAGCCTTAAGCCCCTCTATGTTCTTGCGGATGGCAAGCTGGCAGTCCCGGTTATACTCCACCAGGACCAGCTCGGAGACTCCTCTGGAGAGCGCCTCAAAACCAACAGCTCCGGAGCCGGCAAAGAGCTCCAGGAAAGAGAGTCCGGTGATATCCCCCAGGATATCGAAAATCGCCTTACGCACCTTATCCTGCGTAGGACGGATACCTTTAGGCATAATTAGATTCCTGCCCTTATAATGACCGGTAGTTATGCGCATATTCTTCAAAATTAAAAGTCTAAAACTCAAAACTCAAAATTCAAAACAAGTTCCAAGTTTTTAAATTTAAATTTTAAAATTAAGCCTTACTTTGAATTTTTTACTTTGAACTTTGAATTTAATCATTTATCCAACAACTATCAGTTTCTCATATTCGGGGAACCGCTGCAATATTTTATCTTTAAGCTGCAAATGCGGCCGGTCCTCGAGCCTTGGATCAAAGCTGACCAGGCGTATCGCCTCTTCCCGCGCGATCTTAAGAAGATGCATCTGGGTAAGGGGATTGGCGATTTTAAGCTCATTTAAGCCGTGCTGCCTGCGGCCAAAGAATTCTCCCGGGCCGCGGATCTTTAAATCTTCCTCGGCGATACGGAAACCGTCGCTGTACTTTATCATCGCCTGAAGCCTAGCCTCTGCCTCCGGAGTTTTCGCGTCAGAGAGTAAGACGCAGCAGGACTGCTCTTTGCCTCTACCTATGCGTCCACGCAGCTGATGCAGCTGTGCTAGGCCAAAACGCTGGGCATGCTCAATGATCATACAGGTGGCGTTGGCGATATCAATACCCACTTCCAAAACAGTTGTAGAAACCAACAGGTCGATTTCTTTATTCTTAAATTTAAGCATCGTCTCATCCTGCTCTTTTTCTTTAAGCCTTCCGTGGATGAGGCCGACGCGATAATCCTTAAAATCTTTAGCCTTAAGAAGCGCGTGCATCTTTTTAGCTCCGGCAATATCCAGCGCGTACGATTCCTCAATGACCGGATAAATTACGTAAGCCTGCCTGCCCTGCTTAAGTTCGTCCCTGGCAATATCATAGGCCTGCGCTTTCTGCTTTTCGATAAAACGCAAGGTCTTTATCGGCTGCCTGCCCGGAGGAAGCTGGTTTATTACGGATATGTCCAGGTCTCCGTAAAGAGTGATTGCCAGCGTGCGCGGAATTGGAGTCGCGGTCATGATCAAAACATCGGGATTTAAGCCTTTCTTGGGCAGTAACGCGCGCTGGCCGACTCCGAATTTATGCTGTTCATCGATGACCACCAAGCCCAGCGATTTAAAGCGCACCTGGCCTTCAAGCAGAGCATGGGTGCCGATGATCAGCTTGATCCTGCCTTCTTTTATCTCCTGATAGATCTTCTCTTTCTCCTTTTGCGTTGAGCCGCTGGTAAGCAGCCCCACAGCGAAAGCATTCTTTGCGCCTAAATATGAGCATA
>CAYGZJ010000173.1:0-3059 GCA_964354335.1 uncultured Planctomycetales bacterium
AGCTGAAGCGATACGCAAGGAAGTAAGCTTAATCGTCCATGATGAGCTTAAAGACCCGCGGTTGGGGTTTGTCACTATGACGCGGGTGGAATTGTCCGGGGACCTTAGGAACGCCAAGATCTTTTTTAGCGTTTTGGGCAACGACGAGGCGCATAAAAAGACGCAGGAGGCGCTTGATTCCGCTTTAGGGTTTATTCGTAAGCTGATAGCTCAGCGCATCAATCTGCGCTTTGCACCGGAGATAATTTTTCGCCAAGACAAGTCCAGCGAATACAGCGTCAGGATCGACGAGGTATTGAATGAAATAAAGGAGCTATCCCATAAGGAGCCCGATGAGCATAAAAAAGTCCGCCGCGTTCGTAAGAAAACAAAATAATTTTTTAGTCACCGTCCATACCAATCCCGAGGGAGATGCTTTAGGCTCCCAGATCGCTTTTTACCTGTTATTGAAGAAGCTGGGTAAAAACGCTGTCATGGTCAACGAGGACGATCTTCCTTATGGGTATACATTTTTACCCGCAGTCGAGGCAGTAAGAAAGTTTGACCGGCGCGCCATACGTATGAAATTTGATTGTATGGTTGTCCTGGACTGCTCTGACCTGGAGCGCGTCGGAGAGGTGGCCAAATTGCATACCAGCGCAATGCCCCTGCTTAATATCGATCACCATATCAGCAACCAGTATTTCGCGGATATAAACTGGGTCAAGCCGCATGCTTCATCAACCTGTGAGATGGTGTATCTGCTTTACAGATATATGCGTGTTCCTATCGATAGGGATGCGGCGCTTTGTCTGTATGTGGGCATCTCCACTGATACCGGATCATTCCGCTATTCCAACACTACCGCACACACGCATAAGATTACCGCTGAGCTTCTTAGGCATAAGTTAAATATCCCGCTTATTTACAAGAACATTTATGAGAATGTCCCGTTTCAGGATATGAAATTGTTAAGCCGGATACTTCCCGGGATTAGGCGTGAGGCAGGTGGTAAAATCGTCTGGTTCCAGATCCATCAGGATCTGCTTAAGGATAAAAAACTTTGTTTCGATCTTTCGGAGCACGTGCTTTCTTTCGGCAGGGCGATTAAGGATGCGGAGGTGGTGGTGCTTTTCAAGGAGAATCTCGGAGCAAAAGGTGAGATCCGCATAAATTTTCGCTCCAACGGGGCGGTTGATGTGAATAGGATCGCAGGTTGTTTCGGGGGAGGCGGGCATCGCACTGCCAGCGGAGCGACAGTGCGCGGTAAGCTCGGCACGATACGCCGGAAAGTCCTGTCTGAAATAAAGAAGGCTTTAAAATAGCCGAAAGTTTTATAGGGTTTTAAATGTTAAAAAAGCTAAAACTTACGATATTTTTCCTGCTTTTCTCTGTTTTTGCCGCGGCCTCTTTTGCGCAAGATAATTCAAAAAACAAAGTATTCGGTTCTGACGGTGAATTCGGAGCCTGGACCACTTATTATTACCTTAATCCCGAACCGGCGAAGGTAGCCGCGGGGATCAAATATTACTCTGATTCGACATTGCTTCAGAATAAAGAGACAAGGGTGATCATGTTGGCTTTTTTTTCCGCGATACTCAAAAATAATCCGTTGTTGACGCAGCAGGTATTCGATGATATCGCATCCGGCGGCTCAAAGAGCGCTAAGATCATGCTGCTTAATATTTTATGGATGCAGGGCTCTACGGCAGCCCGGGAACTGATTAAAAAAGCAGAATCAAGCCCGCAGTTCGAGCCATGCGTAAATATAATTCAACAGATGAAAAAGGCCGCGCCTCCGGATATTTTGCTTGATCCGGTAGAAGACGCGGCTAGCCTGGATATGCTCTGGGCCTTTTTTTTCGCAACCGGAGATAGCGCCGCGGTGAAAAAGATAATATCGGTATTGCATCTGGAAAAGGACGGTCACGGACTTGATATTGTGGTAGGCGGGGCGGCGGGATGGTCGCTGCAGAGTAATGCCATCCAGCACAAGAAGGTCCTGGCAATCTGCAAGGAAGAGCTAAAGACCAGCGAAGGCTTGACCAGGGAAATTCTTGAGAAGATCGTCCGGCAAACACAGGCAAGTGGTCCATCTGTGACCAGAGAATGAATAATATAATAAAAAGGAGGATTCATGATCAATAAAATAATTATCGCGCTGTTTATCTGCTTTCTTCTCTTAGGGGTATCTTTTGCGGTATCTGAACCTGCGGACCCTTCTTCTCTGGAGGTCCTGGGTACCACAGGCAAGGTCACTCCCGAGGATGCCATTGCTTTTTTTGAATCAGCGGTAAGTGTAAATCCGGATAACTTTGTAGCCCTTACCGCGCTTGCCGATCTTTACGCCCATGCCAGAGGCGACATACATAAGGCGATCAAGCTTTACGAGAAAGCGATCCAGATAAACGATAAATATGACTTTGCGCATCTGGGCCTGGGATTTGCCTATATCGGCTTACAGATGAATGACGATGCCAGGCATGAGTTTAAAACGGTGATCAAGGTTTCAGACAGGGATTTTGTCAAGCAAGTGGCGCGGGATTACCTGAATGCGCTCGGAAAATGAGGGTATTATTCGGCATACAAAAATTTAAGAAGTTGAGAAATCCGGTAATCGCCCTGGGAGTTTTTGACGGCCTGCATCGGGGGCATAGGAATATCCTGGAGGAAGCGATAGCAAAGGCGCGCAGGATCAAAGGCAGAAGTGTTGTGATGACTTTCTGGCCTCATCCGCAAAAAGAAGAGAGCCTTTATTCTCTTGAGCACCGCCTGCGTTTATTCAGCCGGATGGGGGTCGATGTTTGTATAGTGATTAATTTTTCTAAGGCATTTTCCGGCATATCCGCAAAGGATTTTGTAACGGATATCCTGGTGGATAAGATTGGGGCCAGGTTTATCTATGTGGGAAGAAATTTCAGGTTTGGTAGGCATGCAAAGGGCGACCTGGCTTTGCTTAGGCGGTTATCCGGGACTTATAATTTTAAAGTAAGATCTTTTCATGTCGTCACAGCCAAGGGCAGGCCAATAAGCAGCACTGATATCCGTCAGCTGATAAAAAAGGGAGAGCTTATTGCGGC
>CAYGZJ010000174.1:0-3026 GCA_964354335.1 uncultured Planctomycetales bacterium
CTTGACCTCATCGGGGCTGATACTTATCTTTTTGTACTCTACTTTTATTCCTTTATAATCATTGAGCTTTATTTCCGGGCTTATCTCGACCTTAGCCTTAAACGACAGCGTCATCCCGTCTAATTTTACCTCAGTGATCTCAGGCAGCTCAATTACATCAAGCCCCTCTTTGTTGATCGCCTCGTTATAGATATCCGGCACCAGCTCTTTTAGCACCTCATCATGCACCTGGGCGCCGTAATGTTTCTCCAGCATATCGCGCGGCGCATGTCCGGGCCTGAACCCCGGGACCTTCGCTTCTTTACCCACGCGGGTGAACACATCTTCGAATTTATTCTTAACGACATCTCCGCTTGCCTCGACATTCAATTCCCTGGTTGTGGCATCAATTTTCTTAACTTCCGTTTTCATTTTCTCCCTTTCCTACATCCTGAATTTCTCTCCCAGATAAAGCTGGCGAGCCTGCGGGTTATTAATCAGTTCATCTGCGGTGCCTGAAATTAGGATCCTTCCGTCAGCGATCAGATACGCCCGGTCCGTTATGGAAAGGGTTTCCCTGACATTGTGGTCCGTAAGAAGAATCCCCAGGCCTTTTTCCTTAAGTTCCTTGATGATCTCCTGTGCCTCGTTTACCACTATAGGGTCGATCCCGGAAAAAGGCTCATCCAGAAGGATAAACGACGGATTAGTGACCAGCGCGCGGGTGATCTCAAGCCTGCGGCGTTCGCCGCCCGAAAGCGTGAAGGCCTTGCTCTTGGCAAGATGCGCGATATTTAATTCCTCAAGCAGGCTCTTGAGCCTGCGCCTGCGCTCGGTCTTACTGATAGGCAATGTTTCCAGGATCGCCATAATATTATCTTCAACGTTGAGCTTCCTGAAAATCGAGGCCTCCTGGGAAAGATAGCCGATACCGTAGCGGCTGCGCTCGTGAATAGCCAGATCCGTTATGTCATGGTTATCAAAAATAATCCTGCCACGGTTAGGAGGGACAATCCCCACAACCATATAAAATGTCGTAGTCTTTCCCGCGCCGTTAGGGCCAAGTAACCCCACGATCTCCCCGCGCTTGACCAGGATATCGACGCCTTTGACTACTTCCCTGCCATTATAGGTCTTAGAAAGGTCCTTTGTTTCCAGAAGATGCATTCTTAAAACCCTCCGTGGAGTTAATAAACAATTTTGGCTTGCCGGTAAGAGTAAGCTTTTTGTCAACGGCTGAATAAATCGCCTCTTCGCTGGTCGACACATTCTCGCCACTGACTACTTTAACATGGCCGCGGGCGATGATCTTATCGATCTTGCTTCCCATCATCCCCATCGAAGAAACAGCATCGCCTTTCTTTTGCGCTTCCTGTGTCGCGACAGCCGCCTGCGGCTCGTCTTTCTTTTCCTTGCCCTGGCCTCCGGCAATAAAATACAGATCCATCTGGTCGCAATAAATATCCGATTCTTCGCGCTCTACCTTTACATTATCGTGGAAGATCGCGATATTAGCGGCATAATCTATATCCAGAGAACCGTCGCAGGTAATGACCACCTGCTGCTGCATATCAATAGTCTTATCATCTTTCTTTGCTTCCGGAAGAATATTCAACTTAACATCCTTAAGCAGGGACACTTTCTTAAGATTGGGATTTCCCCGCGAACCCTTAGCTACGGCAATCAGATTTGACCGATAGATATTCACTATATCGTCAGTTGCGATCAACTGATTGGCCCTGTCCCAATCCAGGGTATCCGTAGTAAGTTTGGTTCCGCTGGTGGTAGTGATAACCACATGCCCCTGCAGGTGAACCTTACCGTTGGCCTTATTGAAATCTCCGCTATCCGCGGTCAGATGGATATTCTCTTCTTTGCCGTAGAGATTACCTACGACCTGTTGCAGTTTGACCACTTCATCAAAGATATCCGCTGTCTTGCCGGCAAGGTCCCAGGTCTTCTTACCCTTTTCTCCGTAACCGGCAAGAGAGAAATCGCCTATGGTCTGTCCGGAATCTGTTGCGGCAGCGCCTCCTATGACATTGCCTACCAACCCAGTGCCCTGGCCTTGCTCCGCAGGCTCCTGTTCTTTTTGCGCCTGCGTATCAATTGTCCCCAGCTCTTGGAGTATCGAGCTAGCCTGATCTTGTGTTTTCGAAGATTCTTCAGCCTGTGAATCCCGCTGGGCTAAAGATACCGCCGCCACCAAAACAAGCGCTAAACAAAATCTTTTAGACGTCATATTTCTTTAAGGTCTCTCCCCATTTACCTTTGGACTTAAGAAGCAGCTCCGCGACCTCACGCACTGCTCCCCGGCCGCCTGAGCGTATGGTAATATAGGTAGCTGTCTGTTTTATTTCGGCAGCGGCGTTAAAAACCGCCACCGCCAGGCCTACGCGCTTCATCAGACATAAATCCACTAAATCATCCCCCACAAAACATATCTCATCAGGAGTGATCTTATATTTTTTAAGAATTCTCTCCAGCGCCGCGCTCTTAGGAGTTACATCCGCGATGACTTCCGCCACCCGCATATCCCGCGCCCGCGGCTTGATCGAGCGTGAACCCTTGGCAGTGATAAGGATGGTCTGTATGCCGGCCCGGTGCAGCAAGTAGACCCCTAAGCCGTCATGGACATCGAAGAATTTCATATCGTGGCCGCGGGAATCATAAATGATCCTGCCGTCGGTCAGGACTCCGTCGACGTCAAGAAGCAGTAATTTTATCTTGCGTGCCTTTTCCTGTAAGCTTTCGGGGATTGCGGTATGTGACATCTAAAAATTATACTAATCCGGCGCGCAGAAGGTCCTGTACGTCGAGTAAACCGACCGGACGCTTCCTGCTGTCAACGACGGGGACTTCATCGATCTTTTTATTCTGCATGATACGCATCGCCTCAGCGGCAAGCATATCTTTGTTTACTACTGTCGGGCCCTTGGTCATCACTTCTTTGATCTTACGCCTGGGCAGCTGGTCATCGGTTTCCAGATGACGGCGCAGATCTCCGTCGGTAAAGATACCTTTTACTTTTCCGCGCGCGTCGACCA
>CAYGZJ010000175.1:0-3005 GCA_964354335.1 uncultured Planctomycetales bacterium
GCTCTTTGATCATCTTCTGTTCGTCGGTAAATAAATAATCCATCTCTTCCTCCCGTTAGTCAGAACTCTAAACTTAAAGTTTAAAGTAAAAAATTCAAAGAAAGTTCAAAGCCTAAAATTTAAAGTTTTAAATGTAAGTTTTATATTTTTAATTTTGAATTTGTTTTGAATTTTGAATTTTATACTTTGAATTTATTTTCTGAATTATAACATATTGATTTAGAATTACAATGTTTTTAGAAGGGCAATCTCCTGACAATTGGGAAATTTGCAGCAGTTAATACACTCTGCCCAGATCTTATGGGGAAGATCCGTGTGCTTTACGCGCTTAAAACCGAATTTCTTAAAATATTCCGGCTTGTAAGTCAGCACGAATACCTTCTTAGCGCCCATCTCTTTTGCCTCCTGCAGACAGGCAGATACCAGATTGCGGCCGAAACCTTTCTTCTGTTTATTTTTTGCCACTGCCACTGACTTTACCTCAGCCAGATTATCCCAGGAAATATGCAAGGCTGCGCAACCATACACCTTCTTATCCTCTTCGCATACCCAGAAATCCCGGATATTCTCATACAGCTCATTGAGTGATCGCGGCAGCATCAGATCCTGCTTGGCGAAATCATTAATGATTTCCTGAATATGCTTTATGTCTTCAATCCTTGCTTTTCTTATCATGCTCTTTAACGAGATCTATCTTTTTTGTTTAAAAATTACGAGTTACTAGTTACTAATTACGAGTCCCTATTGTTTAATTTACTTAATCTCCGTCCCTTTAGCCACAACCACAATTCCCGACTCCGAAACAAAAAATCTCTTGCGGTCCTCTGCAATATCGTAGCCGATAACCATCCCTTGCGGAATAGTAACGTCTTTATCAATGATCGCCCGCTTAATCTTAGCATACCTGCCGACATTGACCCCTTCCATAAGTATAGAATCATAAATCTGGCAATAGCTGTTTACCCTGACATTAGGAGAAAGAATTGACCGCTGCACCCTGCCGCCGCTGACAATACAACCTACGGAGATGATCGAATCAAGCGCCAACCCGATCCTTCCTGTGACTTCCTCACCGGCAAAAACAGTTTTCGCTGGAGGAAACTGCTCCTGAAACGCGCGGGTCGGCCATTCCGTATCATAAAGATTAAAAGTAGGATCGACTTGTATCAAATCCATATTTGCATCAAAATAGGCGTCAATGGTTCCGATATCCCGCCAGTACTTAGCCTCTTTTTTGTTCTCATCAATAAAATTATAGGCAGATATCTTCATCCCTTTCTTGAGCATATCAGGGATGATATCCTTGCCGAAGTCATGCGAAGAGCTGCTCTTATTCGCATCCTCCTGCAATTCCTGCTTAATAATATGCGTCTCAAAAACATAGATGCCCATCGAGGCATAACACTTATTCGGCTGGCCATGGATAGTTTTAGGGCTCTTAGGCTTTTCCTGAAAACCAACTACATGGCCCGTGCTATCAACTTCGACAATACCTAAATGCGGCGCCATTTCTTTATCCACCTCAACCACGCCCACTGTCAATTCCGCGCCCTGGTCCCGGTGAAAATCAATCATCGAGTAGTAATTCATTTTATATATATGGTCCCCGGCAAGGATCAGGACCTCATCCGGTTTATCTGATTCCAGGGTATAGAGATTCTGAAAAATAGCATCCGCGGTACCCAGATACCACTGGTCGCCGATACGCTGCTGCGCCGGGAGTATTTCGATATACTGGCCCAACTCTGAAGGCAGAATATTCCAGCCCAAGCGGATATGTCGCTGCAAAGACTCGGATTTGTACTGGGTCAATAAATAAATCCTGCGCAGCCCTGAATTTATACAGTTGCTTAAGGTAAAATCAATAATGCGATAGATTCCTCCAAAAGGAACTGCCGGCTTAGTTCTGTCGCGGGTCAAAGGATATAAACGCTCTCCTTTTCCGCCTGCCATGATAAAAGTTAAAACCTTGGCCATCATATTATCTAGCTCCTTGCCCTGCGATAAACTTGTAACCTTTCGAAATCAAATTGGTATTCTTGCATTTCAACTTATAAACTTATACACTTACAAACTTAAAAACTAAGCAGTTAAGTTAATATACCCATTATGCCGCGGCGCACCATCATTACGCCGATTGCGGCAAGTAAAATATACATGATCTTGGCAAAAGCACGCGTACCGCTTGAGCCCATTACGCGCATGATCGTATCTGCCTTAATAAGAGTGATCCAGACAATTAGCATATTAAGAACCAATGATATAAACGTCGGCACTATCCCGTAGCTATCCAACATCATCAGCGTGGTAGTAAGCACTGCCGGACCGGTAATCAGGGGTGTGCCTAAAGGAAAAACACCTACTTCTTTATCTTTGCCGCCGCCTAAGAGTAGTTTTTGCATTCCCGGAAGAAGTAATCTGGCGGCAATAACAAATAAAAGTATGCCTCCGGCAATCTGAAAATCCTGAATCGTGATACCAAGGAGGTTGAGCACCCACTTGCCCACGAACATAAAAACAATCGCTACTACCGTAGCGGTAGTGACAGAATCCATCACCGCCTTATTCTTCTGCTTCTTGGTCGACCCTTCTACAATAGAAACAAAAAGCGGGACATTGCCAAGAGCGTCCACGGCCACAAAAATCGGGATAAAACTAAGGATATACGGCTCAAATATATTCAACATAGCTCCATTATATATTCGCTTGATAAAATTGCAAGAGAAATACAGCTACTTAGTCTCATCTATCTTTTTTATGAGCGGCAGGCACAAGAAGCTAGTCAGGCTGGATATAACAATCAACCACTTTAACCCTATTTTAGGCAGGAGTATCGCTCCTGACAAGTTGCTTGCCGTAAGCGCCAAATTGCTGAAACTGCAAAGAAGCGCGAATGATGTCGCTTCCAGGCCCTTAACAGAGCTTCTGGCCATAAAATCCATCACCATAATAAAAATAAACATCCCGATAAAGCTGTACAAGATTCCGTACACGATTGCGGTACT
>CAYGZJ010000176.1:0-2938 GCA_964354335.1 uncultured Planctomycetales bacterium
TTATGAATAACGATAACATAAGGGAGCTTAAGTCGAAGTTATTGGCGCTGCTTGAGAAGGAAGCGTTAAGGAAGGGGAAATTTGTCCTTTCCAGCGGTAAGGCCAGCAACTATTATCTCGACGGCAGGGTGATCACCCTGACCCCCGAAGGCGCCTACCTGGTCGCCAATATAATTTTGGAGATGGCCAAGGATGGGCATGTCGATGCGATCGGTGGCCCAACGCTGGGAGCTGACCCTATTGTCGGAGCCATAGCCGCTATCAGCCATATTAAGAAGATCCCCATCAAGACCTTTATTGTGCGTAAAAGCGTCAAAGAGCACGGCATGGGTAAGCAGATTGAAGGCCCGGCGCTGAAAGTCAACAGCAGGGTGATCCTGGTTGATGACGTTGCCACTACCGGCAAGGCCCTGATCGAGGCAAAAGAGGCGCTGGATAAGGCCGGTATTAAATCTGATACCGCGATCGTGATCGTAGACAGGAAAGAAGGCGCTGCCGAGAACCTGGCTCGTGTGGGGCTGCGGCTTGAATCCATTTTTACTATAGCAGACTTCGGCCTGTAAAGGGCAAAGGCTAGGCGTGCAGACCAAGAAGATCGTAGTAGTCGGAGGAGGCCCCGCCGGGATGATGGCGGCGATTCGTTCGGCCCAGCTTGATCAAGATGTGATCCTCCTTGAGAAAAATCCCACCTTAGGCAGGAAACTCCTTTTAAGCGGCAAAGGCCGCTGTAATCTTACCAACGCCTGCGATCTGCAGTTGTTTCTTAAGCGATATTCGCATACCGCTGATTTCTTACGCGATGCTTTCAAAAAATTCTTTAATCAGGAACTGATGTGTTTTTTCGAGGAGCGCGGATTGCAGCTTAAGGTTGAGCGGCAGCTGCGCGTTTTTCCGGTCAGCGATTTTTCCAGCAGCATCCTTGAGGTTTTAAAAAAAGAATTAGAGAAGAGCAGCGTAAAAATCATCTATAAGACAACCCTTAAAGATATCGTCGTTAGCAATAACGCAGTGGCTGCGGTGGTAACCAGCGACGGAAGAAGCATTCCCGCGGACAGGGTGATCCTGGCTACCGGAGGCATCTCTTATGCCTTTACCGGCTCCACCGGCGATGGCCTGGCCATAGCAAAAAAATCCGGCCACGCAATAGTCTCGACCAGGGCTGGGCTAGTTCCTTTGGTTACGAAGCAAAAGTTTGTTAAAGCGCTGGAAGGCTTGACCCTGAAGAATATCCGGCTTGTCTTTGATTCAGGAAAGAGGCAGATTGTCTCTGAGATCGGCGAAATGCTTTTTACCGATGTCGGTATCTCCGGCCCTCTGGTGCTCTCTTTAAGCGGGAGGATTGTGGATTGGCTTGAGGAGAATAAAGATGTGACAGTATCAATAGACCTTAAGCCTGCCCTTACACAAGAGCAACTCGATGCCAGGCTGTTGCGGGAATTCAAACTTAACAGCAGGAAAGCGCTGAAGAATGTCCTGGCTGAATTAATGCCAAAACGATTAGTCGATGTATTTGTAAAAATCGCAAAAATCGATCCTGATAAGCAGGTAAGCCAGGTTACTAAAGATGAGCGGGAGAATCTGGTTTCTCTTTTAAAGGGGTTTCGCCTGAATATCGCCGGGGCACTTGCCATGGAAGAGGCAATGGTCACCCGCGGAGGGGTCTCATTAAAGGAGATAAATCCGCGCACTATGGAATCGCGCAGGATCAAGGGCCTGTATTTTTGCGGAGAGATGATCGATATTGACGCGGATACCGGAGGGTTTAATCTGCAGGCCGCTTTCTCGACAGGATATCTGGCCGGAGAAAGTGCAGCAGGTTAAATTCAAAGTCTAAAGTAAAAAATTCAAAACAAATTTAAAGCTTAAATTTTAAATTTTGTCCTTGTTTTGAATTTTAAACTTTGAATTTTAAAATTTATTCAATTATGAGACGACTATATTTAGCATCTGATTCTAAAGCACGAAAGCGGCTCCTGGATATTGCCGGCATAAAGTGCACGGTCATCCCCAGCAATATAAAAGAGAAACAACAAAGGGGCAGGTTTACTTTTGTAGGGTTGGTCATGGCGAACGCGCGCCAGAAGGCCGAGGTAGCTGCGCAAAAGGTCAAGGGCGGTATTGTCATCGCTGCCGATACCATTATCGTGAAAAACAATAAGATTTTCGGCAAGCCTAAGGATTTACAAGACGCAAAGAAAATGCTTAAGGCGCTGATGAAGGGTCCGCAATGGCTTTATACCGGGATAGTGGTTATGGATACGGACAAAAATAAAATACTTACCGGTTATGAGAAGACAAAGATATATATGGATCCTCTAACTGATAAAGAGATCGATAATTATTTTGCTAAGGTCAGTCCATTGGACAAGGCCGGAAGTTTTGATATCCAGGGCAGGGGCGCTTTTTTTATCCGCCGCATTGAAGGTTGTTTTTATAACGTCGTCGGCCTGCCCTTAAGAAAGCTTTATATTATGCTCAAAGATTTAGATGTTAAGCTTTTTATTTTTTCCCTATCTACTACCTACTGTCTACTATCTACTGCATTTCTCTCTGGCTGCTCTACCGAATACAATATGGTCACCGGAGAGCAGGAGAACTATATGTACAGCACTGACCGCGAGGTCGCCATGGGCCAGGCGATTAATAAGCAAATACAGAACGAGGAGAAATTTACAGATGATCCGCTGATTCAAAAGCGGGTGGAAGATATCGGTAAAAAGATCGCCGCGGTATGCGACAGAAAAGACATAGATTACCATTTTTATGTATTTGCTGATGAAGAGGTCAACGCCGTATCCCTACCTGGCGGCTATGTTTACATCAATAAAGGGTTAATTGACAAAGTAGCTAATGATGATCAATTAGCAGGCGTTATCGGACATGAGATAGGGCATATTGTTGCCCGTCACAGCATTAAAAGGCTTCAGGGGATGCAGGG
>CAYGZJ010000177.1:0-2865 GCA_964354335.1 uncultured Planctomycetales bacterium
CGCTATCGCACCAATAAAGCAGTTGAGTTGACAAAAGGCAAGGTCCTGGTCTATCAGGGTAAGATTTTTCCGGCTTATTTTCACGCCACCTGCGCCGGGCATACGGAAGATGCGGCAAATCTTTGGAATATAAATATTGCGCCGCTTAAAGGAGTGGTCTGTGGTTTCTGTAAAGAGTCTCCCCATTATAGCTGGCATGAGGTCCTTACTACCAAAGAGCTTGAGGAAAAGCTTTCCGCCGCAGGAATAAAAGTTTCCGGCATCAATGATATACAGGTGTTGGGGATCAATGCTTCCGGCCGGGCGACGCAGGTAAGGATCGTTTCATTATTTGGCGACAGAAAGATTCCTGCAAAGGATTTGCGCAGTGCCGTAAGCCCGAATATCATCAGAAGCACAAAATTCAGCGTCAGTGTAGTAGATAAGGATGTGGTTTTTGAAGGTTTTGGCTGGGGGCACGGCGTAGGATTATGCCAGTGGGGGGCCTATTTTATGGGCAAGAGCGGCAAGACTTATCAGCAGATACTGCGTTATTACTATCCGCGTTGTGAAATTTCCTCGATACCGGAATTCTAAATGAAACTTGACGATTTCGACTACTATTTACCCAAAGAATTAATCGCTCAATATCCTCTAAAAATGCGCGAAGAAGCGCGTCTTCTTGTCTTATACCGCAAGAAACAGCTTATCGAGCATCGCCTTTTCAGGAATATCACTGAATACCTTAGTCCTTCGGACCTATTGGTTCTTAATGACACAAAAGTATTGCCCTGCCGTTTATTCGCCAAGCGCGCAACCGGAGGAAAGGTCGAGGTCTTGCTTTTAAATCGAAAAGAGGGCGCGGCTTTTAAAGCTATGATCAGCCCCGGTCGGGTAAAGCTTGGAGAAAAAATTTTATTCCCGGGGACAAAGATCACAGCAGAGGTCCGTGCTAAAGAGGAGATAATTTTTAACACCGCTGACGCAGATAGGATCTATGCAATAGGCGTTATGCCCTTACCTCCATATATCAAGCGGCCTGCCCAGGAACAGGACAATGAGTATTATCAGACCGTCTACGCTAAAAAAGATGGGGCGGTTGCTGCCCCTACGGCCGGATTGCATTTTACGCAGGCCTTGCTTAAGGATATAGCCAAAGCAGGCGTTGGCCTGGCTTATCTGACGCTGCATGTAGGCTTAGGGACCTTCAGGCCGGTTAAGGCAGAGGATATTACCAAACATCTGATGGAGCCGGAATATTTCGAAATCAGCGATCAGGCAGCTATCCAAATAGAAGCGGCGCGCAAGAATAAATCGCGTATTATCGCGGTAGGAACGACCAGCTTAAAAGCGCTCGAGACTTATGCAGGTGGGGCGCAAAGAGGACAAACCGATTTATTTATCTATCCGGGTTATAAATTTAAGCTGGCTAATGGCCTGCTTACTAATTTTCATCTTCCCAAGACCACTCTTTTTATGCTGGTTTGCGCATTTTGCGCCGCAGGTGGCGCTGGCGTAGAACTGGCTAAAAAAGCCTATCAGGAAGCGATAAAGGAAAAGTACCGATTTTACAGCTATGGCGATGCCATGTTGATTCTATAGTGGTTCTGTTTTTTTATGGCGGGTGGGTTTGTCTTGTTTCTCGCAGGGACGCTTGGTGCGGCCCAGCGTGCCGCACCTGCGCTCCGCTCCAGCCCCTCGCTCTGCCCTATATGGTAAATGAGGGGCAACCGTGCCCGCTCGGAGCTTCCGAGGCCATGCTCAAAATCAAGCCAAGCCTCCCGCCAGCTGAAGAATATTGTTAAAACTGCCCCTGGCGGCTTTGGAGCGAATGTCGATTTTAGCCAATGGAGCTTGAGCATTGAGGGAATGCCTGTGGAGCTGCCGAAGGCGTGCGACAAAACAGGCACGGCTGAAGTTGTTTGAGGAGCATTTGCTAGAGCAAATGCGACGAGTTCTTCAGCCGCCGAAATGCGAAAGATCATTGGCGGCCTCTGTATAAACCGTTAGATTATGCAAAATCGACCCTGAGCGAGAAAGTCGCCAGGGGCAGCTTATTCGCTTTTGCAGGCGTAAAATATATTGAAACTTTTTTAAGTCTGGCGCGTTTAACAGGTGGAGAAAGGAAAGGTTATACCGGAATGCAGAATATGCGCGATGAAGAAGTGATGCTAGCGTATCAGAAAGATGAGGTAAGCGCGATGGATGAGCTGCTGCGTCGCTACAAAAATCCTCTGTACCGATTCAGCCTGCGCCTGGTGGGAAATGACGCTGAAGCGCAGGATATCGCGCAGGAGGTATTTTTGCGCCTGCATCAGCACCGTTATGAATACCGGCCCATCGGTAAATTCTCTACCTGGATATTCGGTATCGCGCACAATATCGCGGTTTCCCATCTGCGTAAAAGCAGCAGGTTTGTCCTCTGGCCGCGCCGGGAAGAAGACCCGGACCAGATGATGGATTTCCAAAGCACTGATCCTTCTCCGGAAGAAATTGTTGCGGATAATGAAGTAAATGTTGCGGTGAAGCGATGTATCCAAAGCCTTCCCTTTCTCCAGAGAGAAGCTTTGATCTTACGTGAATACGAAAACCTGGATTACGAGGAAATTGCTCGGATCCTAAAAAAATCCCTGGGCACAGTCAAGACACTGATCCACCGGGCCAGGCTTCAATTAAAAGACAAACTCCTTCCTTACATCGAAGAGTTTGAAGGAGGAAGCGATGAATAAATGCCGCTTTTGCGAACAGTTAAGTACTTACCTTGATAACCAGCTCCAGGATGCTCAGAAGAAATCTCTTGAGGAGCACCTGAAGACCTGCGTTTTGTGTCAGCAGGAGCTGGTTAAGCTTAAGAAAATCTCCGAGCGTTTAAAAAAGTGGCAGGCC
>CAYGZJ010000178.1:0-2820 GCA_964354335.1 uncultured Planctomycetales bacterium
TCCGTATCTCTAAAGGTTGACTATTTAAACATGACTTCATTACGCTTTCTAATTGCGGATATTGTTCGATATGCGGCGCCAAAGCAAGTACGGCAGCGCTTTTCACCGACGGAAAATCAGAAAGCTTTTTAAATAACTTTTCAAATAGCCACGGATTATCTTTCAATCGCGGCGCTAAAATAATCACTGCCGCCTCCCTGACTTTTTCTTCCTCATCATCAAGCAGGACAGCGATTTTTTTAAGCGTTTCTTTATCATCTGCCTTTTCCAGAGATAATACTGCGGCAAGACGAAGTTGCCAGATATACGAAGGTAAATAATCTGCGATGGCACCCCGGACTTTTACATCATCGACTTCCCGTAAAGATTGAATAGCGGCTAAACACGCATGAGCGTCAACGCTTCTATCCAATATCGCAAGAAGTCGGTTGCGTAACTCCAGGTCATCACCAAGTCTACTACTAAGAGCAATGATCGCTTGATAACAGACCGACGATTCCTTATCAGATAACGCAATTAGTAAAAACGGGTAAGCTTCCTGTTGACTTACAGCGTTAAGTGCCATAAGAGCGGCACAGCGGGCTTCAGGGGCCTTATCTTTTGTCATCTCGATCAAGACCGACTTAGCCTCATCGCCTCCGATCTGCGCCAAGGCATACATAATTTCATTCTTAAGCGCAGTATTCCGGCTGCGCTGCAATATTTCCTTCAGATACTCTATGGCGCGCGTATCCGCCAACCTGCCTAATGCCCTTACCGCCTCAATCTTCACCCCGATATCAGTATCCCCTAATGCAGCAATATATGTATCAAAGAATCGCGCATCTTCGGAATATCCAAGCGTATGGATACATGCGCGACGCACATTACTATCTAAATCTGAAACATGAACCAAAAGCGTCTCGCTTACCTTTTCTTCATTAAATATTCCCAAACGGATCGCAGCCCCCACTCTATCTGCCCTGGAACACTTTGGATCATCAAGGGTATTTATAAGAAACTCTATCGCAACACTTTCCTCCAAGCTTGCTAATCCAAAAGCACAAAATCTTGCAATGTCTTTTTTTAGCTTCCCTATATACTCCTGATCATTATGATTTCTCGAGGTAATTATTTTTTTGCAACTATCAAGATCAAAATTCCCTTCTAATCCGGAAAACAATATCTGCCTACCAGAACTATCCCCAAGTTCAGCCAATGCGCGAGCCGCATAAGCCGCAACAGTAAAATCGTCATTCGCAAGGGCCCTCAGGTAACCTTCGTAAAGGTCTTCCGTAGTCACTTCGCACTCCCGAAGGAAACCCTGTGTTTCCAAAATGATTTCATTATTAATCCCCGCGCGTGATAATATAAATACATCCACCAACCCAATTTTTTGTTCGGCGTTGAAATCATCACAGGCAAAAATTAATTGCGGGGCACAGCTATAAGCTCTTTGATAGCGTATAAGTGCTGTCTGATAATCTTTCCGGTGCAAACTGTTGTTTCCTAGGTCATAGGAAACGCGCCCAACCGCACCAACGGAATAACAACCTGAAGCAAAGGGTATAAATAATAATAGAATCATTAAAAGAAAATTTCGCACGAATTTGGGGACGTTTCTGGGGGTCTTAACTTGTTGTGCGCCATTATGTTCTGACCGCAAAACTGAATTTCTCACTGCGCCTATATTTACTGAATCGTTATTCGGGGAATTTCGAATTTGCTGCTGTAAGTTATTATCCTGCAAAGTGTTAAAGACCACAGAAGCGTCCCCTCCCCTACTGTCACCTTTTTCTTCCAGGACCCTCCCGGCAAGGGACGCCTTATCCTCCTCTGCCTTCACGCCCTGCGCCGTCATTTCGGGCTGCTCCGGCTCGCGCAGATCCTCCGGCGATGGGCCGTCCGAGTGCGTTTCCATACTTTCGGACTGGTCCTGCCAGCGCGGCACGGCCGCCGGCGCGGGCGGAGCTTGTGGGGTGTCCCCTTTTAGGATGGCCCCATCTTTGGCCATAGTGTCTTGGAAGTTCGTGGCGTGGATGCGTTCGGATTGTATATCAATTGTAATACCCTGGTCTTTTATTGTTTTTTCTGTGAAGGCGGGTAACACTTTATTAGCTCTTTCAATCGTGGTTTGCGTTCGTGCTATTCTCTCTACTACTTGAGTTGGCCCTTGAAGTTTCCGAACATATTCGTCATTTGGTATTGTATCGGCGACTCGCTTCTCTACCAGAATCACGGTGCCTGTAGCGGGATGGAAAAAATGCTCCGTATTAATACCGGTGCTGTGAGGAAAGGCTTCGACTATTTTAAAACCGGCATCCGAGGCACTCTTGATAATATTAGCCCTCTCTTTCAAAAATCTGTAAATGTCAGCTATCGTTGCCCCGCCGAAGTCTAGGTTTCCGCCTCCAAAATAACAAATTACTTTTTCATAGTCTCCGGCAAAACGCTTTTTGGCATCTTCTAAATTGGCTACCCAACTTTCCAGGGATTCCACACCAAATGAGTGAGCCACAAAAGTTTCTTTTGTTTTTGTATTATAGGCGATAAATACTGCACATTCCCAACAGTCAAGTTTAACGAAACCATCTATATCTTCTGATGTAATCAGAGCGACTCGTTCACCGGTATCGACCATATTAATGTTCGAGAGTCGGTTTAATTTTCTGAAAATCCTGTTTCTTTCTTGCCCTCTGATTTCTCTAACATTTTGATTAGAAGCAAATTTCATAGCACTAATCCTTTCAGCAAACGGGAATCCATCCTTTCTATCACCGGCCAATATATCAAGATGCCCATCGCTTTCTAATAATCGGCTAATACCGACACCTCTACTTA
>CAYGZJ010000179.1:0-2763 GCA_964354335.1 uncultured Planctomycetales bacterium
TATTAAGATGGGCGCAAAAATCAAAGGCCACGGGACTCCGATCGTCGAGGTCGAGGGGGTCAAGCATCTGCACGGCGCCACCCATACTATTATTCCTGACCGTATCGAGTCAGGGACAATTATACTGGCCGCGCTGATCACCAAAGGTGATATCCTGATTAAAAATTGCCATTATCAGCATCATGGCGCTTTAATCGATAAACTGGAAGAGGCAGGCGCGAATATTTCAAAGACAGATGGTTCTTTGCACATACGCTATCAAAAGCAGCTTAGCGCGGTAAATGTAACGACACTTCCTTATCCGGGATTTGCTACGGATATGCAGGCGCAGATGATGGCGTTGATGAGTGTTACCCCGGGTATCAGCGTTATCACCGAGAAGATCTACCCTGACCGTTTTATGCATGTTGCCGAACTTAACCGTATGGGCGCGCATATCCAGCGCGAAGGCCCGCATGCGATCGTGGAGGGCATAAAAGAGCTTTCCGGAGCTCCTGTCATGGCCTCAGATCTACGCGCTTCCGCATGTCTTCTTTTGGCGGGGTTGGCTGCCCGCGGCAAGACTTCGATCTCCAGGATTTATCACCTTGAACGCGGATACGAGAATATCGAGGAGAAATTGGAGAAGATCGGAGCTAAAATTTGGAGAGAAAAGGAATAATAATAAATTTAAATTCAAAATTTAAAGCTCAAAATTCAAAACAAGGTTTAATTTTAAAATTTAAATTTTAAACTTTAGATTTTCTTTGAATTTTGAATTTTAGACTTTGAATTTATCAGAAGGATATACACATATGATATTGATGCTCGACAACTACGATTCCTTCACCTATAACCTGGTCCAGTACCTAAGCTCGCTCGGCCAGGATATAAAGGTCTTCAGGAATGACAAGATCACCCTTGATGCGATCAGAAAGCTAAGTCCTAAGAAAATAGTGATCTCTCCCGGCCCGGGCAGGCCTGAAGGCGCAGGGATTTCCTGCGCAGCGATACGGGAATTCGCCGGAAAGATCCCTATCCTGGGTGTCTGTTTAGGTCATCAGTCAATAGGTTATGTTTATGGCGCAAAGATTGTTGCGGCAAAGCGCCTGATGCACGGAAAGACCTCTTTGATCCATCATAACGCAAAAGAGATATTTATCGGGCTTCCCAATCCTTTTGAGGCAACGCGCTACCATTCATTGGTCGTGGAAAAAAAGAGCCTGCCGCGCTGCCTTGATATTATTGCCTGGACAAAAGAAGGGGAGATCATGGGCCTTAAACATAAACAATATCCGGTCTGGGGAGTGCAGTTTCATCCTGAATCAATTCTTACCCGGTCCGGCAAAGATTTGTTGGCTAATTTCCTGCGTCAATGATAGAAAAAGCGATTAAGATCTTATCTGTCCGCCGTAATCTGACCGCTGTTATAATGCGGCGGGTGATGGAAGAGATCATGACCGGCAAGTCTGACACTCCGGAAATAATTTCTTTCCTTACGGCATTATCAAAAAAGGGTGAGACGGTAACAGAGGTCACTGCGGCAGTAGCGGTGATGCGCAGGCATGCCCTTAGAATCAAGACAAAACACAAAGTCGTGTTGGATACCTGCGGAACCGGAGGCGACACAAAAGGGACATTTAATATTTCAACAGCCGCAGCGCTGGTGGCCAGCGCAGGCGGTGTTACCGTAGCAAAGCACGGGAACCGTTCTGTTTCAAGTTTGTGCGGAAGCGCGGATATCCTGGAGGCCTTAGGAGTAGATATTAATATGAGCAAGGAGAAGATTGAAAAGTGCCTGGATCAAATAGGCATTGCCTTTCTTTTTGCCCAGAACATGCATCCGGCGATGAAATTCGCCATGCCCGCGCGTAAGGCGATCGGAAAAAGGACAATATTCAATATCCTAGGTCCCTTAAGCAATCCCGCGGCGGCTACGCATCAGCTAGTCGGTGTGTATGATAAGCGCTGGACAAAGGTAGTGGCACAGGTTTTGGGTAATCTTGGCAGCGTGCACGCACTGGTAGTAGCAGGCGATGACGGATTGGATGAAATAACTACGACCACCACTACTACTGCTGCTGAGGCAAGAAAAAGAAAGATAACCAGGCGCAGGATCAATCCGCTGACTTTAGGATTATCCAGGGTAAGGCTTAAGGATCTGGCCGGCGGCAATGCCAAGGATAACGCCCAGATCCTTATGGATATTCTCGACGGAAAATCCGGCCCTAAGCGCGATATCGTAGTTCTTAATGCAGCTGCCGCGCTTTATGTCGCTGATATCACTTCTTCGATCCGTACCGGTATAAGCCTCGCGGCTAAAGCTATTGATTCCGGAAAAGCGGCAAAGAAACTTGAATTATTAAAGGAGTATTCAAGGTAATGGCTAAGTCCGACATTTTAAAAGAGATAGTAGCTAAAAAGAAAGAAAAGCTCATCTTGGCCAAACAACAGTTGCCGGAAGAGCAATTAAAGAGCAATGTGCAGGGGCTACCCTCTACGCGGCCATTTATCGAGGCGATCAGTAAGCCGCGCCAGATCTCTTTGATCGCTGAGATCAAGAAAGCTTCCCCTTCGCGCGGAGTTATCCGCGAGAACTTCGATTGCCTGGGGATCGCCAAGCTTTATGAGGAAGTGGGCGTACAGGCTATTTCAGTCTTGACCGAGGAGGATTATTTTCAGGGGAATATCGCATACATAAATGAAATCAAGGCAGTCACCAGCGTCCCGATTTTGCGCAAGGATTTTATTCTTGAGCCATATCAGATATACGAATCGCGTTAT
>CAYGZJ010000180.1:0-2675 GCA_964354335.1 uncultured Planctomycetales bacterium
CAATAAGCAGCACTGATATCCGTCAGCTGATAAAAAAGGGAGAGCTTATTGCGGCCCAAAGACTATTGACGAGGCCGGTAAGTATCCTTGGGTCGGTTATCCGGGGGAATTTTTTAGGAAGAAAACTGGGTTTTCCGACGGCCAATATTAATCCGCACCATGAAGTCATACCTGCCTCAGGGATTTATGCGGTGCGCGTAATATATGCCGCTAAGATTTACCGCGGAGTCTGTTATATCGGTACACGCCCCACTTTTACGAGGCGCCAGGTTAAATACAAGACTCATATCGAGGTCCATTTATTTAATTTTAACAAAAATATATACGGGAAATATCTGGAGATACAGTTTATCAAAAAAATTAGGCAGGATAAAAAGTTTAAATCACCTGCGGCACTTTCCGCTCAGATGCACAAAGATGCGAATTTTGCCAGGCGCATTCTAAGTGCTCCACTAACGCCTACCACTATATATAGCTCCGGAAAGCCCTAATACCCCTAACCATTGAAGTATAACAATTTAGAGCAACTTTTTTCTTGACAAACAGGGCTCTTTTGCTATACTTTTGTTACAAAGTGGTGGAAAGTGGAGGGGGCTATGTTTTACGGGGAATACCTACATTCTATAGACCGAAAAGGTCGTCTTATTTTGCCTGCCAAATTCAGAGAAGTCGCTAAAGCGCACTTCATCGAGAGATTTTATGTCACCCGCGGTTTGGATAAGTGCCTGTTTATGTTCTCTGAAGAAGAGTGGCGTACACAGGAAAATAAATTTAAAACTACCCCATTTACCCACCAGCACTCACGCACATTCAACCGCTTATTTTTCTCCGGCGCGGTAGAGATCACCTTTGACAGCCAGGGTAGAATTCTGCTGCCGCAATACCTCAAAGATTACGCTGAAATCAAGAAAGACGTCATAGTCGTCGGCGTCTCCAATAGGATCGAGATCTGGGCAAAGGATAAGTGGGAGAGCTTTTACGGAAATTTCCATAAGACATTTGAGGAGATAGCTGAGAAGCTATTCGAAACGTGATCTTAGAAGTGGAAGATAAGATTCATTACCATACGCCGGTCATGCTTGACGAAATCATCGGCTATCTTAATTTAAAACCGGGCAAGACTATCGTGGATGCTACCATCGGCACCGCAGGCCACAGCATGGCGATTGTGGAGCGTATTACTCCGGGGGGACGGCTCATCGCTATCGACCGGGATGAAGATTCCCTGGCAGTCAGCCGCCAGCGGCTCGGCAGATTCGCTGATAGCACCACATTGGTGCATGGAAATTTTGTCGACCTGGATATGATACTCAAGGACCTGAACGTAAAAAAGATTGACGGTATTATCTTTGATCTCGGCATCTCCTCATTTCAGTTAGATGACCCGCAGCGGGGTTTTAGTTTCCAGAGCGAGGGGCCGTTGGATATGCGTTTGGACAGGACCAGTTATATATCGGCATATGATCTGATCAATAATTTAAATGAGGAGGAGATCTCCGCATTATTATGGAACTTTGGGGAAGAGCGCTGGCATAACCGTATCGCGCATCTTTTGGTGCAGGAGCGACAGAAGCATCCGATCGCTACGACTTCCGAGCTGGTCAGTATAGTCGCCCGCTCCATACCACAAAGGTTCAGGCACCGTCATTACCGCATTCATCCGGCAACGCGGACGTTCCAGGCGGTTAGGATCGCGGTGAACCGCGAGATAGAGATCATTGAGTCAGCGATCAATAAAGCTATTGCGTTTTTGGAAAAAAGAGCTAGAATTTGTGTAATTTCATTTCATTCTCTGGAAGATCGGGCAGTAAAACATACTTTTCGTGCCGCTAAGGCAGAGGGGGCGTTGCGGCTGATAACGCCTAAGCCCTTGACTCCGACAGAAGCAGAGATTGAGGATAATCCATCCAGCCGAAGCAGCAAGTTGCGGGTAGCGGAGAAGGTAAAATGAGGGTATCTAAATTTCTTTCCATAGTTTTCTTCATCACCCTTTTTTCTCTGCTCTATGTTTATCAGCAGTCGGAGATCTTCCGGCTTGCCTATGTGGGGCAGAAGCACCAGACCGCCTTAGATGATCTGCTTGATCGAAACGGCGTCTTAAAATATACCATTGAGAAGAACGGCTCCTTAGTGCAGATCGGTACCAAGCTTTCCGGCCAGGCGGATTTTGTCATGCCTGAGAGTTACCGGCTGATGAAGATGGGAACAGGCAGAGATAACTTAAGCCTAAACGGAGAGCCGGAGAAAGAGACATTGCTATCCAGGATCTTTGGAGTGAAGCGGCAGGCAGAGGCCAAGACAATTGCCCCTTCGTTTACACCTTTGGTTGGCGGCGACAGGGCCATCAACCATTAACCATTAACCTTTTTCTACCTTAATTAAATATTGTGTATATAAGCAACTATCGCCCAAGATGCGAGGCGGTATTTTTCGCTTTCCTGCTTTTTTTATTCTTCTGTATAGGCCGCCTGTTTTTCATCCAGTTTTTCCGTTCCAATTACCTCTCCGGGATCGCCAGGAAGCAGCAGAATCTTTTTGTTGAGCTTGAACCCCGCCGCGGCACTATTTTTGACAAGAAACTCAAGCCCCAGGCTTTTAATATCGCCGTAGATTCTCTTTACGCCTCTCCGGCTGAAATGAAAGATAAGGATAAGGTGCTGGCAATCCAGCAACTT
>CAYGZJ010000181.1:0-2607 GCA_964354335.1 uncultured Planctomycetales bacterium
ATCTTCGGTATGGAATATAAAGATATCGCTCAGCGGCTTGCCACTTTTTCTTTCCCGGATAACCGGCTGACTTTGTTCCAGCTGCGCAATATAAAGTTCATCAATGACACCTATAATTCCAATCCCGTTTCACTGAAGCAGGCTTTAGATGTGCTTGATTCTTACCGTATAAAAGGAAGAAAGATTTTTGTCATGGGAGATATGATGGAGCTGGGCCTGCAAAGAAAATTTTATCACTGTCAGGCAGGGCAGAGAGTGGCACAGGTATGCGATGCCTTTATAAGCGTCGGTAAGCTCTCCAGGCTTGCTGCTGCCGCGGCAAAATCATCCGGCAGCAAGCCGATGAATATATTCACCTGCGAGACATCGGTCGAAGCCAGGGATATTTTGTTTACCAAGATCAAGCCCGGAGTAGATGATGTGGTGCTGGTGAAAGGTTCGCGCTCGATGAAGATGGAGGAGGTCTTTAAGATTTAATGCTTTATTATCTTCTCTACTCTCTGCACGATAAGTTCTCCGCGTTAAACTTATTCCACTATATCACCTTCCGCGCGGCGATGGCCGCCCTGACCAGTTTCGTATTGAGCTTGATCATCGGCCCGATTATTATCAGGAAGCTAAGAAAGCTTAAGATCGGGGAGAAGATAAACAAAGGGGATAGCCAGCGGCTTGACCATATCCACCAAGCTAAGCAAAACACTCCCACTATGGGAGGGCTGCTCATCCTTGCCGCGATTTTGACATCAACTCTTTTTTGGGCGGACGTGTCGAATAAATTTATACTGGTGGCGTTGTTTAGCACGGTCTGGCTGGGGGTCACCGGATTTGTTGATGATTACCTCAAACAAATAAAAAAGAAGGCTAAGGGCCTGACCGCATCCGCAAAAATAACCAGTCAGATCATCCTGGGGCTTATCCTGGGAGTTATGCTTATGCTGTGGTTCCAGGGAAGCCTGCGCCTGGATATCCCGTTCTTAAAAGATGTTTCTCTGGATTTAGACGGTTTATTTATTATTTTTGTCATTATCGTCATAACCGGGACTTCAAATGCCGTGAACCTTACTGACGGCCTGGATGGTCTTGCGATAGGGATAGTGGTGATGGTAGGTATTGCGCTGGCCATTCTTTGTTATGTTTCCGGAAACATAAAATTCAGCGATTACCTTTTGATTCCGTATATCAAGGATTGCGGAGAATTGACTGTTTTCTGCGCCAGCCTTATCGGAGCCGGGCTTGGGTTCCTGTGGTTTAATTGCCATCCGGCTGAGATTTTTATGGGGGATGTCGGTTCACTTGCCCTGGGAGGGGCAATCGGGACCGTAGCACTATTGATCAAAAAAGAACTGTTACTGATCATCCTCGGGGGGATCTTTGTATTGGAGGCGGCTTCGGTAATTTTACAGGTTTTTTCATTCAAGGTATTTAAAAGGCGCATTTTTCATATCGCGCCGATCCACCACCATTTCCAGTTCCTTAATTGGCATGAAAATAAAGTGATTGTGCGTTTCTGGATAGTCGCCGGACTGCTGGCACTGCTTACCATAATCACCCTGAAGATTCGCTAATATACTGCCCGCTATGCGTAATACCGGATATTTTAAAAACAAAAAAATATTGGTTGTCGGCCTTGCGCGTTCCGGCCTTGCCTGTGCAAATCTATTGTTTGATCTGGGGGCTCAGGTCAGCGTCACGGATAATGATGATAGCCAGGCAGTGCGCGCGCACGCCGCAAGATTAAAATCTGACAAGATTTGCCTTGAGATAGGAAAACATAGCGAAGATTTTATCCGGGGGAAAGATTTATTGGTCATCTCTCCAGGAGTCGCAAATAACGCAGAGCCCTTGAGGCTTGCCGGAGAGCTGGGTATTCCGGCCATAAGCGAGATAGAACTAGGTTGGATGCTGTGTCCGGCGACGGTGATCGCGGTGACCGGTTCCGGAGGAAAGACTACGGTTGCTACCCTGATCGGCAAGATCATCCGTTCAAGCCAAAGAAATTGTTTTGTCTGCGGGAATATCGGCACACCTTTTACCCAGGAAGTCGTCAGGATGGGGCCGGATGATTTCGTCAGCCTGGAAATCAGCTCATTCCAGCTTGAGCGCGTAAAGACATTCAAGCCGAAGATCGCCGTGATGCTTAATTTCAGCAAGAACCATCTTGACCGGCATAAAGATATGCAGGAATATCTTGATGCGAAGAAGAGGATATTCCTGAATCAGGACGCAGAAGATTTTCTGGTCTTAAACAGCGATGATCCGGTGTTAAGGGGCCTGGCAAACCAGGCCCGCTCAAAAGTCATTTTCTTTAATAAAACCGAAGAGCTTAATCCGAATCAGGCAGCGGTTCTGGCGGTTGGAACTTTACTGGGTATCAGCAGGGATATTTGTATAAAAGAGTTTAAGGAGTTTAGCGGTCTTGAGCACCGCATGGAATTTGTCGCCGAGATCGAGGGGATCAAGTTTATCAACGATTCCAAGGCAACGCTGATGGAATCATGCGCTTGGGCGATCAAGAATATTCCATCGCCTCTTATTCTTATTGCCGGCGGCAAAGACAAGGGCGTTGATTACTCCGGGATCATTGAGGCAGGGCGGGGCAAGGTTAGG
>CAYGZJ010000182.1:0-2593 GCA_964354335.1 uncultured Planctomycetales bacterium
TAGTTTTTAGAATATTTAGGAAATATTCACGCTCTTTATAATTTTCTTTCTCTTCATAAATCGCCGCGCTGCGCAGAAGCGCTTTTAATACCAGATCCTTTTTGTCAGGATAAAGGTAGGTCACCTTAAGGTATTCCTCGACTGCCGAGTCGAACTTACCTGCTACCTCAAGGGTTTCGGCTATCTTTAGCTGAATGCTTGCTATTTGTTGCGCCGGAACCATATCCAAGCTCTTGCGGTAGAAACTTAATGATTCGGTATAATTGCCCATTTTATAATAAAGATCCGCCAGCTTAGGGTAGATCGCATTTGCCAGGTTAGGATGGCTTTTCAAGATCCCCTGATAGGTGCCGATAGCCACATCAGGTTTATCCTGCTTGGCGTAGATATCCGCGATGGCGATCGCTGCCTGCCCCATAAGGTCCGAGCGCGTTGACTCGATGACTTTCTTGAAATTCTCCAGCGCCTCCTCGTGCTTACCCTCCTGCTCATAGCATGAAGCCAGGGCATAATAGGAATCCGCGACCAGAGAGCTCTTGGAAAAATCCTGAATAAGCGAAGAGAAGTAACGGCGGGCAAGATTCAGGTCATTGTGACGATAATAGTATTCTCCCAGCCACCACATGATCTCCGGGGTAAGCGTTGAATCGGGATATTTCGCGCGCAGGGCGGTGAAACGATTCATCGCCTCTAATTCATTCCCCATCTGATAATAACAATCGGCTATCTCATACTCTGCCTTCTGGACCAGCTCGGTATTCTGGCTATAAAGCCGGATAACGTTCTTGAACGCTTCGATGGCCGCGGGAAATTTTTCCAGGTTATAAAGGCTGGTCCCCAAAAGATACAGTGCCTGCGATTTTAAACTGCTCTCCTGAAATTCTCCCTGGAACTTATCGAAGGTCTCTCTGCTTGAGTTGTAATCCTGCTTCTGGAAATACGCCAGGCCCAAAGCATAGATAACATCATCCAAAAGTTTTGACTGAGGGAAATTCTTCCTGAAGGTCAAAAAGCTTAAAATGGCGCCGTCATAATTGGAAGACTTAAGAAGGCTTAAGCCCAGCTGATACTGCACGTAGTCTCCGTAGAAACTGTCCGGGTAATCCTTTAAGATCGTATCGTAGGTCTCCTGCGCCTTTAAGTAATCTCCGGAATCCTGGTAGGCGTCTCCGATCTGGCAGAGAGCGCTGATCTTAAATATCTTGTCGTCGCTGGATTTGACGATCTTCTGGAACTCCTGAATCGCCTCCTTGAATTCTCCCCGCTTCAGATAAACCCAGGCCAGCGCGTAATGCAACTTGTCAGCCAGTTCTCCGGGCAAAGACTCGCTGCCGCTTTTAGCAATGGCTTCCTTGTAAACCTTGACCGCCTCATCATAGTCAGCGAGATTATAGAGGGCATCAGCCTTACCCATATATGCCTGGATCTGCACTGCCGGATCCTGCGTTATCTTTATCAGCTCTTCGTAGAGATCCTTGGCATCATTGACCCTGTTTGTCTCGACCATAAGGATTGCTTTGCCCAAGAGCAGGACATCGGCGCTTCTGCGGTCAAGGCTGCCGTCTTTGATATCAAAAAAAGCATCATCGGCTTCTTTATAACGCTTTAATTTTAAGTATGACCAGGCCTTGCCCAGCTTCGACAGCCCCTGGATCTTGTCGTCCGCGCCCGAGGCGATGACCTTGGCATATCCATTAATGGCATCGGAAAAATTGTTCAGGTAATACTCCGCTTCGGCAAGATAAAAATAAAAATACGGCAGCCTGGCAGTGTCTTTCGCGTACTGCTTAAGATAAATTGCGGACTTATCTTTTAAGCCGCGGTAATCTTTGAGATTATAAAAACATTCGATGATCTTAAAGCTCGCGTCTTCGGCATTCTGATTCTTAGGGAATTTCTCCTCGATGACCTTGAAATACTTTAAAGCCTCCTCGAATTTATTCTGCTGGAACAGGCTCCAACCGAGCGAGTAGTAAGCTGCCGGGACATATTCAGATTTGGGGAACTGCTCAATCACCACGGAATAATATTTTGCCGACTTATCAAAATTATTCCCTTTAAAATGCACCTCGCCTATCCAATAAAGGACAGAGTCCTTGATATCCTTGGCGGAAGACTGATTGGAAAGCTCCTCAAGTTTGTTTAAGGAATCAAGGAAACGATTCTGATGAAAATAGCACTGGCCGACAAGCAGCTGGGCCTCAGCGGCCTTTGGGGAATTAGGGTAGTTCTTGAGAAATCGCTCCAGGAGCCCCAGGCTTACATCATAAAATCCGTCTTCAAAGGCTTTTTTTGCCACAAAAAGCGATTCGCTCTCCTTTGAGGCGTCCTGGGCAAAGCCGGGGACACTGCAGGAAAAGAGGATAAAACAAGCTAATAGTATATGGATGGGTCGCATTTTTAAGATACTATACCACTTCATTCGCCGGCCTTCAATACCTTTCTCAGGAACTGGCCTGTATAGGACGGCCTGCACTTGATCAGCTCTTCCGGACTAACCCCGGCAATAAGCTCTCCGCCCTTATCCCCTCCTTCAGGGCCCAAATCGATAATATAATCGGCACACTTAATCACATCCAGGTTATGCTCGATG
>CAYGZJ010000183.1:0-2576 GCA_964354335.1 uncultured Planctomycetales bacterium
AAATCCCTGGTCACGTTATTGGATACACGCGTACCGCAGGAGTATACGCATTCTCCGTATTTTAGTAAGCTTGTAACGGCGATCGGCCATCAGATGCATCTGGACGAGAAGCAGCTGGAGAGCTTAAAGTACGCCAGCCTTCTGCATGATACGGGTAAGGTCGATATCCCCTTAGAGATACTGACTAAGACCTCAAAGCTTACTCCCAAGGAGTATAATATAATCAAGCGTCATCCGGAGAAGGGGGCGCAGATCCTGCGTCCGCTGCAGATATTAAGGCCGGCCATCCCTATTATTATGTATCATCATGAGAAATATAATGGGACCGGTTATCCCTCGCGCCTTAAAAAAGGCCAAATCCCGCTGGGCGCACGCATAATGTCGGTTGCCGATGCATTTGAGGCGATGGTTTATGGCAGGCCGTACCGCGAGCGCATGGATACCAACGCCGCGATAAAAGAGATCAAGAAGAAAAGCGGCTCCCAATTTGACCCTAAGGTCGTAGAGGCATTCCTTAAGGTCATCAAAAAGATAAACTCAAAAAACTACTTGAAATCTACCCCTGGTTAGAGTTATAATAATACAACTTTAAAAAGGCGGAAAATGGAGAAAAATAGTCATTCTCAATTAGAGCTGTTTACGCAAAGCAAGGATTCCGGGGCGCTTCGGCCGCCTGCGATGCAGAATCCTGTTTTAGCTTTTTTGCGCGGTTACGAAAAGACATTGCTTCTGATCATCGGCGTGGTCGCTACCGGGATTATCTGTTTTTCCGTCGGTGTGGAAAGCGGCAAGCGCATGGCGATGCAGAAAATGAACGCGCGTTTTGATATCGCTAAGACTCCCGAGGCTCTAGTTGCGCAACCGGCCCCTAAGCAGCAGATCGTTCCTGTGGCAAGGCCCGCGCAGCAGCCGGTTACTCTGCCGGTAAATTCTATCCGGCAACCAGCTCCGGCGCAGTACCAGTTTACGCCTAAGGTCGCGGCTGCAACGTCAGAGACGGGGCAGGGATATACTATTCAGGTGGCCAGTTATAAAACAAAATCTTATGCTCAAAAAGAGGCACAGGCCCTAAAATCAAAAGGATTATCGCCTTTGGTGTTTTCAAAGGGGAGTTTTGTCATAGTGTGTGTGGGTAATTTCAATAATAAAGAAACAGCGCAGTCTATGCTATCGGAGCTGAAGAAAAGATACCAGGATTGCTGCATCAGGAGGTTATAAGAAACATGTCAATACATCCGTCACTAGCCATATCCGAAAAAGATAAAAAACAAAGATCTGTCTTGAAGCGCACTGAGCGCATCCGCACCATGATGGAAAAGGGCAAATGGAAGGAAGGGGATAACGTCTATAATCTTCCGAAATTAAAGAGCATGCGCATCAAGATCAAGAAAGAAAAGGCAGAAAAGACTGTAGAAGCAACGGCAACTGCCGAAGGGGCCGCACCCGCCGCCGCAGCAGGGGCCAAAGAAGCTCCTGCAAAGGGCGCTGCTCCCAAGTCACAAGAGAAGAAATAATAGATGTGCCTGGTGCTGCCAGCCAAAATCACCCGCCTGTTATTACTCATTTCATTTTTGCCTGTGATATGTTTTGCGCAGGAGGTTTATCCCTGTAATGGCAAGGTCAATAGCCAGGGGATAAGAATCCGCTCTGATGCCACTGTCACCTCCGTGGTCATAACCACGCTCTCTAAAGGGGAAAAGGTGGAGATAGTAAAGGATTTTTTTGATTGGTACAAGATACGCCTGCCCAAGAATTCTCCTTCCTACCTTAAGAAAAGTTTTGTTTCTTGCATTGCAAGCGTTCCGGTTGATGCGCAGGCAGACCTGTCTCTTCCCGTAGATCCCTGTCAAAACGGCCTGGTCCTGAAAGACAAGGTAAATGTTCGCCTCTCTCCGGGAGAGGCTTCGGTAATTCTGGGTAAAGTAAATAAGAATGACCGGGTTGTTATATTAGGACAGGAGTCCGGCTGGTATAAGATCGAGCCGATCCATAATAGCTTTGGCTGGGTGCATAAAAAATTCATCAATAAAATCGAGCCTCCTGTTAAGCCGCCGGAAACTCCGGCTGCTCCGGCTGATCCTCTGAAGGGAGCTTAAGAGTTGAACCTACCCGGGCTACTTATTTCCTTTGGCATATCTTTTGGGTTATTGATCGTTGCTATGACCTTTCATGAGTTCGCGCATGGATGGGTGGCTAACCGGTTAGGCGATACCACTGCCAAGCAATCAGGAAGGCTAACACTTAATCCGCTGGCCCATATCGATATTTTCTGGACTATTCTTCTGCCGCTTGTCCTTTTTGTCAGCACAAGCGGCCGTTTTGTTTTCGGGGCGGCAAAACCCGTGCCGATTAATTACTGGGCGCTAAAGAATCCCAAGCGTGACATCGTCTTAATCGGGGCCAGCGGCCCGTTTGCGAATTTTCTTTTTGCCTTCATCTTAAGCCTGGTTATAAAAGGAATCCATCTTGCGCCATTGGCAAGCTTTATTGTGGCGATCCTGATCCTGATCAATGTGGTACTTGGTGGTATAAAACTGATAGCTATTCCTCCGCTTGACGGATCGCGTATTCTAATG
>CAYGZJ010000184.1:0-2572 GCA_964354335.1 uncultured Planctomycetales bacterium
TGAAAACCGTTACATATACCGATGATGAGCTTTCCCTCGCGCACAAAAGACCTAAGCTCATCTGCCAGCTTGCAGCGCATCTCATTGGCCAGAATTTTGCCAGCGGCGATATCGTCTCCGTAGCTAAATCCTCCGGGAAAAGCAAGGATCTTGTAATCACGAAGGCTTCTCTCTTTACGGATGAAGCTGTTAACATGTGCCAGATCCACATCCGCGCCCGCCCGCGAAAAAGCAAATGCCGTTTCCTTGTCGCAGTTGGTACCTGCGGTACGTAAGATACAAACTTTAGGCTTTTTCATAAAATCTTCTTATGGCATTGACCACTTCTTTAGGCGTATCAACGACAACAAAAATATCCAGGTCTTCTTTACTGATACACCCGTTCTTTAAGACAGTGCTGCGCAGCCACTCCAGCATTCCCTTCCAGTATTCGCTTCCGAAAAGCACAACAGGAAACTTGGAGATCCGCAACGTCTGTATAAGATTGGCCGCCTCAAAGAACTCATCGAGCGTGCCGTAACCTCCGGGCATGATCACAAAGGCCTTGGCGTATTTGACAAACATGACTTTACGCACAAAGAAATAGTGGAAGTCCAGCAATGTATCCACGTATTTATTGGCTTTCTGTTCAAGCGGTATCTGGATATTCAGCCCAATGGACTGGCCGCCGGCGCGCTTGGCACCCTTGTTTCCGGCTTCCATTATTCCTGGGCCACTGCCGGTAATAATCGCGTAGCCATCCTTAGACAAAAGATAAGCCACTTCTTCGGCTAGCTTGTAGTATTTATTTCCCGGCTTAAGGCGGCTTGAACCGAATATGGAAACAGCCCTGCCGATCTGCGAGAGCACTTCAAATCCGTCGACAAACTCCGACATGATCCTGAAGACCCGCCATGGATCTTCCTTTGTAAAATCATCTTTTAGGATCCTTTCCCTTCTTTTGTTCTTAAGCATCAGGTTTCTCCTTTTACCAGCGAAGCGGTTTCTGCCAGGATTCTTTCAGGTCTTTGATGTCCGCGTTAATACAGGCTTTTCCGTTCAGGCCGTAAACCTTGAACATTTTATTCTTGCTGACACAGCCTGCCAGACCAAAGGGCAGGCCTTTTAATATCTTCTCAAACGCCTTCCGGTCTTTCTTGGCCACTTCAACAATAAATCTTGAATTCGACTCAGAAAATAATATGAAATCATTCCTTTTAGCTGAAGGCTGAAGGCTGAAGGCTGAAGGCTGATACGGCATCTCCCCTACAAACAACTCCATGCCTAAGCCTCCCGCAAAAGCCATCTCTGCCGCCGCCACCGCAATGCCTCCTTCAGAACAATCGTGCATTGCCCGGACAAGTTTCTTTGACGTCGCTTTTGTTAAAGCTTCAAAAATGTTTTTTGCCTGCTTAAAGTCTACCTTGGGGACATTGTTGCCGACTGCCGCGGATAAATCATAATAATGCGAACCACCGAGCTCATCATAGGTCTTGCCTACCACATAAATAAGATCTCCCGGATTTTTCGCGTACATAGATACCGCGTTAGTGATATCATCCATAACCGATATCGCTGAAATTAATATTGTCCCCGGTATGGCGATGGATTTTCCATGCACGGCAAACTCGTTATACAAACTGTCTTTTCCGGAGATAAAGGGAACACCGAATGCTTTGGCGGCGTCATAACAGCCATAGGCAGTCCTTACCAGGCCGCCCAAGCGGTCCGGCTTATCCGGATTACCCCAGCAGAAATTATCCAGTATCGCGACTTCCTTGAGCGATCCGCCCACAGAAATAATCTGACGCAGGGCCTCATCAACGCAGGAGGCCGCCATCCAGTAAGGATCGACAAAACCAAAACGGAAATTTATCCCGTTGGATACTATCAGGCCCTTGTCGGAACCTAAAACCGGCCTTACGATACTGGCATCTGACGGCCCGTCATTGACGATGCCGGTAAGCGGCTTAAGTACCGAGCCACCCTGGACCTCATGATCGTACTGGCGGATAACCCACTCCTTAGAACAAATATCATAGCGCGACAGCAGTCTCGATAAAACCGCGGTCAGGTCCGATCTTTCGGGGATCTTCGGCTCTTTGTGTTTTGCCTGGATATAGACTGCCTTTTTGGTGATTTTAGGTATCCCTTTATGCAAGAACTCCATATCCAGATTACAGACCAGTTCCCCTTGATAATAAAGCTCCAGCCTTTTAGTATCCGTAAATTCCCCGATTACCGTTGCCTCAACGTTTTCCCTGGCAAATAAATCGATCAGTTCATCGGCCTTTTCCCGCGCCACAGAAAGAACCATGCGCTCCTGCGATTCCGAAATCCAGATCTCCATATAGGATAATCCGGTGTACTTAAGCGGCACCTTATCCAGATCAACGCGCGCACCCAGATTCTCACCCATCTCGCCGACCGCGCTGGATAACCCTCCCGCTCCACAGTCAGTAATGGCGTTATATAAATTTTTATCCCGCGCCTGCAGGATCACATCCAGCATCTTCTTTTCCTGGATGGGATTGCCGATCTGCACCGCACCGCTGGAGACAATTTCTGATTCATGCGTCAACTCTCCAGAGGA
>CAYGZJ010000185.1:0-2567 GCA_964354335.1 uncultured Planctomycetales bacterium
ATCGTAAATGACTGCTGTGACCGGCGTATAATAAAGATAGCTTAATGAAGTCAATGCTCCCAGAAAAACCGAATAAAATATCCACTTTTTTAAATTTATCTTTGTGCTGTATCTATAATACAGGAGCGAGCCGATGATCCCAAAAACCGTGCCGATCGTACCCAATGCCCCGATCCAAACCTTGTTCCACTTAAATACATCCCTCTGGATGAAGAAAAGCGGAGTTCCGATTGAAGGGGAATATTTATAAAGAAATATAAAAATCCCGAGTATTATCAATTTCTTGTGGCTGAATAATTTCTTCATGTCACCTATAAACCTGGAGCTCTTCTGGTATTCAGCCAGGTCTGTTTCTTTGTAGAAAAATGCCGCGATACCCACTAAAACATAAATCGGGATTAGGCACATAAATGCCATCTGATATCCCCATTTTTCGGCGATCAAACCCCCTCCTATGCCGGTAATTAATCCGGCAACCATAACAGAGATCCACTGGACGCTCTGGATCTTTCCGGTTACACCAAGCTTCTTGCCTTCCACGCACATTATCCCGTCCACTGCCACATCCCTGAAGGCCGCATTGGTAGAATTTAATAAAAGCAGCCCGACCAATAGAACAATCGGTAGGGCAACCAAACCCATAAAGAGGACAAAAAGTATATCCGTAGCCAAAGACAGGTAGATCCATATTTTTTTATTGAAATACGTATCGATCAAATAGCCTATCCCCGGCTTAACCAGCCAGGCCAATGTAATGATGCTGTCTATGCCCATTATCTGCTGGGGAGAATACTTGAGGGTTTCTTTTAGATAATAAAATAACCCCTGAGAAGGAAGGCCTTCTATCCCTTGCGTAAAATAAACCGAGCTGCTTAAGGCAAATATCCAGAAAAGTTTTTTATTCATATCTTAAATAGAAAAGCTAGCGATATTATCGCTAGCTTTAAGCTGAAAGCTGAAGACTAAAAGACTGAAAGCTGATTTACGGAGCCTTTGGCGCATCCTGAGTAGGTTGCGTTGCCGGAGTCGAAGCTGGAGTTGTCGCAGTCGGATTTTCCGGAACTGCAGTTGCAGGAGCTGTCGCAGCCGGAGCCTGCGTCTTGACATTACTCATCAATGACCTGCTCTGGCGAATAGAGAAAATCGCGAGGTTTAAACAGGAAAGAAAAAACAAAACAGCCAATATCGAGGTTGCGCGGGTTAAAAACGCATTGGTCTTGGTGCCAAACATCGACTCTACCCCCGCGAAACTCTCCACCAGCCCGCCACCCCTGCCTCTTTGAATAAGTACCAGAATAACCAAAACCGCACACACAAAACCATGCAAAAGAAAAAGTATTGTCATCATTTTAGAACCTCGCTTGATTTTCTCACAATCTCGGTAAAAGAAGCAACCGCAAGACTTGCGCCGCCAACCAGCGCGCCGTCAACATCAGGTTGCCTCATCAATTCAGTGATATTGTCTGGCTTAACGCTTCCGCCATACTGTATCCGCATCTCTAAAGCGACATCATTACCGTACAATTTAACCAAAAGATCTCGAATATATTTATGCGCTTCCTGCGCCTGAACAGGTGTCGCGGTTTTCCCTGTCCCGATTGCCCAGACCGGCTCATAGGCAATGACAATCTTTAAAGCTTCTTCTGCGCTCAAACCTTTAAGGCCATTTGACACATGGTCTTCCAATACTTTAAAAGTCAGACCATTCTCTCTTTCCGCCAGCATCTCTCCCACACACATAATAGGCGTTAATTCTTGGGATAACGCGGCTTTGATCTTTTTATTCACGGTTTCATTAGTCTCCCCAAAAAACTGCCTGCGCTCGGAGTGACCGATGATCACGTATTTACAGCCGACATCTTTTATCATTTTTGGCGAAACTTCACCTGTAAACGCGCCCTCATCCTGCCAATAACAATCCTGTGCGCCTAAAAGTATATTGCTTGTCTCCAGCGCATCCGCCAAATACTCAAGCAGGGTAAACGGCGGACACACCACAATATCTACGTTCTCTATCTGAAAAAGCTCCCGCCTTAAAGATACGGCCAACTCCTGCCCATCCTTAAGGGTCTTATACATCTTCCAATTTCCCGCTATTATCGTTCTTCTCACAATTCGTTCTCGTGCTCCTAAGCTCGCGTGTTCGCGTGCTGTCTTTCTATTTGATTATTCGTATTCTTGATTAGCCCGTTTGTTAACTTATTAATTGTAACAGTTCTTTCATAAATAATACCGAATTCAGAATCTGAAATTAACTTACGGTCTAATATAACATACAGATGACTTTGAACCTCTGCCAAAGAACCTCTCGCCATCGTAAAAAACTGCTTACTGTCTTTAAAGCTATGTCGACCGAATCCTTCGCTTATATTAGCCATTACCGAGACTGCAGCTCTTTGAATCTGATTAGCTAAACCGTAATCTTTAAAAGAGCTATTTTGAGTTAAATCGTAGATTGCATTAACTAATTTCCGGGCTTCCTGCCATGCAACCAAATCTTCAAATCGTTCAATCTTCATCTTATCTTAACTCACGAACTAAACACACGAACTCACGAACTATACATA
>CAYGZJ010000186.1:0-2548 GCA_964354335.1 uncultured Planctomycetales bacterium
GTCTTCAGAAACAAATTCTTCACTATGCAACAAAACGAAAGGCCGATTTCTTCTCGTATATGAATTCTTGCCGCTGTTATGCTCGGCTAAACGAACCGAGAGATCTTGGCTGCTAAAGCCAGTATACCTCTTGTTATTTCTCAGGCTCTTAAGTACGTAAACATAGAACATACAGGCCACTCGCTCTATAGGCTGAGCTCCCGCCACAAAACGTGGCGGGCCCGCCAAAGGTTTTTGGCGGGAAGGGGGAATAGTGGAGAGTATTTTAGCGCTAAATTATCTCTGATTCAAGCTTTTTTATCTCGGTGTCAGACTCGGCAATGGACTTCTCGATCTCTTTCATGCGCCGGCCATAATCGCGGGCAGTCTCTTCGTCCCGGTAAAATTTCGGATCTGACAGCGCGCGCGCCTTGGCGTAGCTTTCCAGCTGCAGAGCCTCTTTCTTTTTCTCAAGTTTTACGATCTTATCGCGTATTGAGGCATTGTGCGCTTTACGCTTTTTCTCTTCTTCTTTACCCTTCTTTTCTTCTTCCTTTAGCCGCTGTTTCTCCTCTTCCAGCTTCTGCTTGAGAGGATCCGCCGCCGGCTTTTTCTTTGTAATGAGCACCTCGCCCTGGTCCTTCTTCTCCAGGTAATAATCAAATGCTCCCGGGAACTTCCTTATGCGCCCGCTTTTAACCTCAAAAACAACGTTTGCAACCGAGCGCACAAA
This sequence comes from uncultured Planctomycetales bacterium, assembly GCA_964354335.1. Taxonomy (GTDB): domain Bacteria; phylum Omnitrophota; class Gorgyraeia; order Gygaellales; family Profunditerraquicolaceae; genus JAPLLR01. The sequence continues at coordinate 713 of CAYGZJ010000186.1, forward strand.
ATAAATATCATGACTGATAAAAACTATCGTCCCCTCGTACTGATTTAGCGCCCGCACCAGCGCCTCCACCGCATCCACATCAAGATGGGTAGTCGGCTCATCCAACAGCAAGCAGTTTGGCGGATCGATCAAAAGCTTCGCCAGGATCAAACGGCTCTTCTCCCCGCCTGAAAGCACCTTTACTTTTTTATCCGCGTCGTCTCCGGTGAATAAAAAAGCGCCTAATATCGTCCTGACCGTTTCCTCAGCCATATATCCCGGAGCGGCGGAATAGGCCTCCTGTAAAACAGTATTCTCAACGCTTAAGACATCTGTGCGCGTCTGGGAAAAATAGCCGATATCCACATTATGTCCGACGATACGCGTGCCGCTATCAATGCCGGCAACCCCGGCCAAGATCTTTAGCAGCGTTGACTTACCTGCACCGTTGTCTCCTGCCAAAACCGCCTTCTCTGCCTGAGTGATCTCAAAATCAAGATCCTGATAAACCAGAATATCCCCGTAGCTCTTGGCGATCTGTTCCAGCGTAATGATCCTGTGGCCGCTGCGTCTGGTAGCGGGAAACCTGAACTGAGAGATGCTCTCGCGGGGATCAGGAGGCAACGCAACCGCTTCTTTTTCCAGCCGCTCTAAAGCCGTACGTTTTGACCTGACTGCCGCGGCTTTATTCGGCTGGGCGTGAAACCGGGTGACAAATTTCTCCAGCTGGTCGCGTTTTTTCTCCTGCTCTTTGAACTGTTTCTCAAGGTGGATCCGCCGCTGGCTTTTTATCTGCTCATAGTGCTCGTAATTTCCGCGCACCTTGGCAATTGAGCCGCTTTCTAAAATCAGCGTATAATTAGTGACATCAGTAAGAAAGGACTTATCGTGGGAAATCATTATAAATGTCCCCTCAAACCCTGCCAGATAATCCTTAAGCCATATGGCCGCATTCAAATCCAGATAATTTGTAGGCTCATCTAAAAGCAAAAGATCGTAATGATAAGTAAGAAGCTTGGCAAGGAGGGTGCGCATCTGCCAGCCGCCGCTCATCTCGACTATTGGACGGTTAAAATCTTTTTCTTTAAAACCAAGGCCCATAAGGATCTTCTCTGCCTTATGCTCTAACTCAAAGAATCCCAGGGTCTCCAGCTGATGCAGGATTTCACCGTAGCGCCTTGATCCGGCTTCATTATTTTCTTCCAGCGCTTCTTTCTCTTTTTTAAGCCGGGTGATCCTCTCGTCGCCCTCAGTCAGCTCTGCCAGAACCGTATGCTCCGATTTAAAACTTGCCTCCTGCGGAAGATATCCGATATGCACTCCCTTGTGCACCTTGACCTCGCCTTTTGTAGGCTCAGTCTCACCCAGAAGCAGAGAAAAAAGCGTACTCTTACCGGCGCCGTTAGGGCCGATAAGGCCGATTTTCTCTCCCTGAGTAATACTTAGAGAAATATCCTCAAAAAGGACCTTTGCTCCGTAATTCTTGGAAAGATTGGTAATGGTAATCATGCGCTAAATTGTACGGCGGGACTCTAACGCTTTGGAAAGTGTGGTTGAATCAGCGTATTCGAGGTTTGAGCCGACCGGAAGGCCTAAGCCGATACGGCTTATGCGGATTCCGCTGGGCTTCATGAGCTTGGTAAGATACATCGCTGTGGTTTCTCCTTCGGTGTCAGCGTCTGTGGCGATGATGATTTCCTTGATATTATTCTGCTTTATCCGCTGCATAAGGCCTTCAATCTTAAGGTCGCCGGGGCCCCTTCCTTCAAGCGGAGATATCGAGCCGAGCAAAACATGATAAACGCCCTGAAAACCTCCGGCCTTCTCGATAGCGGTCACATCAGTAGGCTTCTCGAC
>CAYGZJ010000187.1:0-2531 GCA_964354335.1 uncultured Planctomycetales bacterium
TTCTTTCTTTAAAGTCCTTAAATTACTGTCGAACTGGCTGCTTTCCCCTGCCTCAAGGCCTTCGTCGCATAAACGGACGGCTTCTTTATAATTACCCGTGTTAAGTTGTGCTACCGCCTTATTATAATAATCTATCTTTATGGCGTCCTGGGCATTTTTCATCAAGCTCTTCAGCATGCTATCTGAAGAAGAGCGTCCTTCCGATAGCAGCCCTTCATCGCAAAGCCGTATAGCCTCCTCAAAGTTCTTGGCATTAGACTCTTTCAGCGCGGCATTATAATATGAGACTTTCATATTCTCTAGCAAGAGCGAATCATTCGGGCAATCGCGCAATCCTGATTTATACGTATTAATGGCTTCCCGGTAATCATTTCTCCGCAGGCTTTCGTCTGCCCACTCATTGTAAAAAGCGCCGATGTTTTTTACCAGTATGCTGTCTTGCGGGTATTCCCTGAGGCCGTCTTTGGCGATTGCGATCGCCGCTTTATAATCGCGCTTTTTGCTTGCTGCAAGCGCGCGCCTATTGTAGTAATTAAGCATCAGGTCTTTCCAATACTTCTCCTGTGGAGCAAATCGCTTTCCTTCATTGATATAGGAAAGGCCCTTCCCGTAATCATCGGCCTCCATCGCTTTTATCGCCAGGTTATTAAAACAGGTGATTATGTTTTTCCTGAAAATATCCGCTTCCTGATTAAAATAATAGCCTTTTTTATAATTAGGCAGATCTTTTTCAGCGGTTTTAATAAGCACATCTTCCGGAGCCTGTGAAAATCCCAGACGGTTAGCATACAACATCCCGATAAGCTCAAGGACGTTTATTTCCCTCCTTTCGCTGTAATTTTTCTTAGGCACGTAAATATAGCGGATCTCGTTCTTTAACCGCTCGATCTCTTTTTCTCCGGGATCAAAACCATAGCGTACCGTTGTTTCAATATCCTTGTCTTTGCGCTTATCGATGAGAATACAAAAGGCATGTTCGGGAGCAAGCACGCCTCTTATGTTCAGATTTAAATCGCGCGCGATAACCGCATAGAGGACACTTGAGGAAAGGCAATTGAACTTTCCCGTATCGAGAATATCCCGCGCAGTCGTTGCTTTTATACCGTAATCTTTTAAAGGATGGTCATGGAGCCAAAATAATAGTTTTTTTGCCACTAAAGAGGAATCACGTGTGACGTATGAAAACCAATTATCCCACAGCAGCGCGTTTAAGGCGTCGTTTTTGACTTTATAAAGTTTTTTTCTGTAAGATAAAAACTCTTCCGGGCTTCTGATACCGGAGGCTATAAGAAATGCGTCGTATAAGTTAAATTCTTCCAGCCTTCCTTCGTCTAATTCAGCGAAGAATTTCCGTTCAATATCCGTAAGCTCTGACTCTTTAAAAGAAAGGACTTCTGATGGCCTGATAGCCGAAGGCTTCTGAAGGGAATCAATATTTTTACGGTAAGAGATCTCATTCTTGACTGAAATCATAGTTATCATGGCAATACCTAAACCGGCCATGATAATAACTATAAGGATCTTTGAAAGAATCCCTGCTTTTTTAGCGTTATCCATATGTTTTTATCTAAGGAATGAGACAGAAGCGGGAAAGCGAACGGGAGACTAAACAACAAAAGTATCCCGGCCTTATTTTATGTAGCTACCTGCCTACCAATACAGCCTGCGGAAGCGCTCGGAATAACGCCGTATCCACTCCCGGGAGGCCTCTTCAAGGGAAACCTCTTTGCCCAGCTGGACGCTGCGTAAATCACGATACTCGCTGATCAGATACAGCTGCTCGATCAATTTTACCTTAAAGGCATCGTTGAGACGATAGAAACTGACACCGATGCAATAAAGCTTAGTGTCCAGGCTCTTAACGCAATGCACCACCTTTGCCTTGACGCTGAAGACCTTGTCTTCAAAGGGCATTTTTAGACTAATAAGTTTACCCTTGTCTACCGGCAACTTGGAAGAAAACAAAAGCCCGCCCATGCTGATATTGATAGTCTTGGACTTATTCTCTCCTGCCAGAGCACGCGAACCTTTTGCGCCTTCCACATGGAATTTAAGCGGAAAGGAGATCGGGTGGCGGATAAACTTTCGGCGCTCGACTGCGGGGATAATCTGCTCGATTGTTTTATTTTGTTTTTTCATGTCTATTTACCCATTTCTTTATTAAGCGCGGCGATCACTTTAGCGCTTAAGTCATCTGCGGCATTGGATAATGCTTCGCGCCCGCCGGAAATCACATCCATATGCGCGGAATTACCCGCGGCATCAAGATAAGCGACTACCTTGCCGTCCTTTACGCGGATAACCTTGGCAGTAACGTTAGCATAACATGAGCGCATGCTTGACTGCGGGACATTTCCTCCGGCAGAAGCTATTGCCTTACCTACAACAACATACTGGGCCTTGGAAAGATTTCCCAGGCGCACCGAATCATTATCAGAGATAGTCACCAGGCGAAATGCCGGGCTCATATTCACAACCTTCTTTAGTTGTGACGGTTCTAATACCTCATACCCCTGCGCCATGATCAGCTG
>CAYGZJ010000188.1:0-2510 GCA_964354335.1 uncultured Planctomycetales bacterium
CTTTTGCCTTCAGGGCCAGCCGCATTGCCTGACGCATAAAATATTCATGGCTTTTTTTCATGACAGCCTTTCTTTTGCATTCTTTAGCTCTTCGACAAGCTCATACGGAACCTTGCTTAAACCAACCGGCACGTCGGGTTTGGCATCACCATGGCAATCAGAACCCCCGGTAACCAGAAGATTATACTTTTTCGCCAGCCCCAGGTAATAATTTATCGTCGACTGGGAATGCTCGGGATAATAGACCTCTAAACCCATGATCCCGTCATCAACAAAAGCGGGTATTAGATCATCATTAAAAAGACTATACGGATGCGCCAGCACCGGGATGCCTCCCTCGCCTTTGATCAGCGCTATCGCTTCTTTCGGCGTGAAACGGAAACCGCAGACATATGCCGGCCCCTTATCCCCCAGATATTTCTTGAATGCCTCGGCGATACAACTGACCGCTCCTTTTAAGACCATTGCGCGGGCAACATGCAGTCTGCCTACGGTACCCTCTTGAGCAAGCGCGAAGATCTCTTCAGGGCTTATTTCGATATTGAGCTCTTTTAATTTCTGGGTCATTTTATGGACCCTCTGGATCCGGTTACTTTTAAGTATTTCCAGCTGTTCCAACAGACGGCCGCTGCGATAATCAATAAAATAACCGAGGATATGCACTTCTGAGCCATCCAACTCAGCGGTAAGTTCGATGCCCGGGATAAGCTCGATCTCTTCTTTTTGCGCAATGACTAAAGACGGCTGGATGGCTTCAACCGTATCATGATCGACAATGGCGATCGCCGACATCTTTGCCTTTTTACTGGCAGCGATCAGCTGGACAGGCGTATAGGTACCGTCGGAATAAACGGTGTGTAGATGCAAATCCGCAAATTTCATTTGTCCTTCTCAAGTTTTACTTTGTCCAGGATGGCGTTGACGAACTTTCCCGCTTCCTGGCCGGAATATTTTTTGGCAAGATCTACCGCTTCGTTGATGGAGACTTTCGGTGGGATATCCTCGCGCAGCATCAGCTCATAGCAGCCCATACGCAGGATATTCCTGTCCACCACTGCCATGCGCTCTAATTGCCAGTTTGCCGCATACTGAATAATTTTAGCGTCGATCTCTTTGAGGTTAGCCGCTACTCCCATGACCACATCATTAGAAAAGGTTTTCACCTCATCATCGATTTTTTCATCAATCTGCGCCTGCCAGAAATCATCCAGCGAAGCCTGCGAGCAATCATGGGTGATATCTATCTGGTACAGGATCTGTAGGGCGAATTCCCGTGCGCGTGTTCTTTTTCTCATAGATGAACCCTCTCTTAGTTCTAGTGAATCATCCCTGTAGTTACCTGGCTAAGGGATAGATGAGCCTCGTTTCCTTGTTTACGAATCATCCCCATAGTTTAATCGCTGGGGGATTAATGAGCCCTTTCTTAGTTCTAGCGAATTATCCCTGTAGTTACCTGACTAAGGGATAGATGAGTCCTCTATCAGTTCCAGCGAATCATCCCTATAGTTTAATCGCTAAGGGATAGGTGAACCCTCGTTTTAAGGTAAGTGAACCATCCCCTTTAGTCTAAAAGCTGGGGGATGAAATGAGTCCTCTATTAGTTCCAGCGAATCATCCCTGTAATTTAAGGGTCAGGGGCATAAATGAGCCTGATGTTAGTTCTACCACTTTTATTTCAACTTCTCAAGAAGATTTGCCATCTCAATCGCGGATAGCGCGGCATCCCGGCCCTTATTACCATCCTTGGTGCCGGCGCGCTCCACTGCCTGCTCGATGGTATCGGCGGTAATCACGCCGAAAATAACCGGTATCCCTGCCTCCTGAGAAACCTTGGCAATACCTTTAGAAACTTCGGAAGCGATATAGTCAAAATGTGGGGTCGCTCCGCGGATAACGGTTCCCAAACAAATCACCGCATCGCAGGACTTCGCATTTGCCAGACGAGAAGCAGCCAGCGGAATCTCAAAAGCTCCCGGAACCCAGGCTATAGTCAAATCCTTGTCTTCTACTCCATGCCTTAAAAGCGTATCCATACAACCGGCGATCAACTCTTTGGTGATAAAATCATTAAAGCGTGAAGCAACAATACTAAACTTCTTTCCTTTTGCGATCATATTACCCTCAATCACCTTCACCATTTTTCCCTCTCCTTTCAATCGCTTGCTTATTTTATATTCAGATCATGCCCTAGCTTCTCTTTTTTTGTTTTAAGGTACCTGTAATTGTCCGGATTTGGTTCGACTTCCAGGGCAACCCGTTCGATCACCCGCAATCCGTAACCTTCAAGACCGACGATCTTACGCGGGTTATTGGTCAAAAGCTTTATATGCCTGATTCCCAGATCAACTAAGATCTGCGCCCCGATCCCGTAATCGCGCAGATCCGCGGCATGGCCCAATGCCTCATTTGCCTCGACTGTATCCATACCTTTATCCTGTAAATTATAGGCGCGGATCTTATCCACCAACCCTATGCCGCGGCCTTCCTGATTCATATAAAGTACTACTCCG
>CAYGZJ010000189.1:0-2469 GCA_964354335.1 uncultured Planctomycetales bacterium
GTAGTAATTCCTACCGGACCGGTTAAGCCATCCGAAAAACGGGATATTGCTTTAAAGCACGCTAAGGGCCAGATTCTGGCGTTTCTCGACGATGACGCCTATCCGGTAAAGGGTTGGCTCAGGGCCGCGCTGGTAAATTTCAGCGATCCTGAAGTTGCGGCAGTGGGCGGACCTGCGGTTACTCCTACTGATGATTCATGGCGCCAGAAAGCAAGCGGGGCAGTGTATGAATCATGGGTGATGAGCGGTAAACATCGCTATCGCTATATTCCTGGTAGGAAGACAGAAGTAGATGACTATCCTAGCTGCAATCTCCTGGTGCGTAAATCAGTGATGGAGGAGCTGGGAGGATTTGATACTAAGTTTTGGCCGGGAGAGGATACCAAGCTTTGTCTCGATATCACCCATAAATTAAAGAAAATAATCATCTATGATCCGGAGACCTTGGTTTACCACCACCGCCGTAAGATTTTCCTGCCGCATTTGAAGCAGATCTCGAATTATGGCCTGCACCGGGGTTATTTTGTGAAGAGGTACCCTGAAACCTCTCTAAGGTTGTCCTATTTTCTGCCTACTGTTCTTGTGCTTGGACTTGTTTTAGGCGGCGTGTTGTCTGTGTTCATCCCATGGCTAAAAACAGCCTATTTTACCTGCCTTGGACTGTATCTCTTGCTCATCTTTATCTCGAGCCTTTCCAAAGAGTTACAGTTGATATTTCCCGTATTCTTTGCTATAATATTTGGTCATATTGCATACGGGATCTCTTTCCTTAAAGGATTGCTGTCTGTAAGACTTCCCGAAGGCAAATAACTAGAACTCCCCCACTTCGCACCCTGCGTCAAAATTCTCTTTGATAATTTTGACACGCTCAGTGGGGTTAATTCGCCCCGCCATAGGCGGGGCTCATTAAATGAAAATAATAATCGCTTATCCGCCTTTAAACAGGCTTAAGGGTTGTCCTACCCTAGGCCAGAATCGGCAATTTCAGTATTTTAAGGAGCCGACCTATATTTACCCGGTCGTGCCTGCGCAGGCAGCTACTCTTTTGGACCAGGCAGGCCATGAGGTGGTCTGGCTGGATTGTATCGCTGAAGGTATTTCTCATGATGACTTCTTAGGGATCCTTAAGCGCGAGCGCCCGGATATAATCGCCTTTGAAACTAAGACCCCGGTCATCAAGCAGCACTGGAAGATCATAAATGAAATCAAATTACTGTTGCGTAGATACCCGAAAATAGTCTTATTCGGAGATCATGTTACAGCGCTTCCGTTAGAATCCTTTCAGAACAGCGAAGTTGATTTTGTGCTTACCGGCGGCGATTATGATTTCCTGCTTTTAAGTCTCTGTAACTACCTAAGTTCTAAATCGCCTCTTGAACCAGGCATTTATTATCGTGAAAACGCAGAAATTAAAAACACAGGCCCATTTCAGCTCGATCACGATCTTAATTCGCTTCCCTTTATCGATCGCGGCCTGACCAAGTGGGAGAATTACGCTTATCAGAACGGTAATTACAAACGTACGCCCGGCACCTATATTATGAGCGGCCGGGACTGTTGGTGGGGCAAATGCACATTTTGCTCCTGGCCGACACTGTATCCGCGGTTCAGGACGCGAAGTGTTGAGAATGTTTTAGATGAGATCGGAACGCTTAGCGAAGGGCTGAAAGTCCGCGAGATAATGGATGATACCGGATGTTTCCCTGCAGGGGAGTGGCTTAAAGATTTCTGCCGCGGCATGATCGAGCGTGGCTTTAACAGGAAGCTTTATTTTGATTGCAATATGCGCTTCGGCGCGCTTTCCCCGGAAGATTTCCGTCTGATGAAGCAGGCAAATTTCCGCCTTCTGCTTTTCGGACTTGAGTCGGCAAATCAGGGCACACTGGACAGGGTAAATAAGAATTTAAAAGTCGAACGCATTATCGAAGACTGTAAGGCTGCCACAGCAGCAGGGCTCTTTCCGCATATTACTATTATGTTTGGCTATCCCTGGGAATCCTGTGAGGATGCCGCAAAGACATTAGCGCTGGGAAAATGGCTTTTAACAAAAGGCTATGCCTATACAATGCAGGCTACGATTGTCATTCCCTATCCGGGAAGCCCTTTGTTTGAGGAGTGTAAGCAGAACAACTGGCTTAAGTCGCAGGATTGGGATACTTATGATATGAAGCAGCCGGTCATGCGCACGCCGATTTTAGAAAAAAGCTTAATGGGGTTAGTGCAGGAGATGTACAAGGTCAGCCTTGAGCCGGAATTTATCTTCAGAAAAATATTTTCTGTCAGGGATGTAGATGACCTTAAGTATTCTTTCCGCGCGGCAGGAAAAGTTTTCGGCCACATCGTTGATTTTAAAAATAAACAGGAATGCGCCAAGGAGAAATGCATATGAAAGGGATAATTTTAGCCGGCGGAAGCGGAACAAGGTTGTATCCGATCACCAGGAATGTCTGTAAGCAGCTGCTTCCGGTT
>CAYGZJ010000190.1:0-2450 GCA_964354335.1 uncultured Planctomycetales bacterium
GCATAGTTAGCTTATGTACGCCTGTCCTGAGCGAAGCGAAGGGCTGGGCGCATAGTTAGCTTATGTACGCCTGTCCTGAGCGAAGCGAAGGGCTGGGCGCATAGATTCACCCTAGTTTAATTGTAGGTGAATCATCCCGAAGCATAAGCCAAAAATATCGAAGAGATTTTTGGCTTGTTTATGCGAGGGATAAAGATGTATTTGCCCGTCCTGAGCGAAGCGAAGGGCTGGGCGCATTGATTCGCCCGTTAGCTAATTATCGGCGAATTAAAAAAAAGGAAAAAGCCATGAGAAAAATCAGCGGGAAGTTTTTTTGCGCAGGATTGCTTTTAGGTCTGTCTATTTTCGCGTTTTCAGGGATTACCTTTGCTGAGGTCATTATTTTAAACAGTGGGGAGAAGATCGAGGCCAATGTCATCACTAAGGATAATAATTCGGTAACAATCGATTACAAAGGTACGACGATACGTTATTATACGTTTGAAATCAAGAGCATCGATGGAGAAGCGTTGCCGCATCCGGTCAAGGATAGCGCAAAGCCATCGACAGGCAAGGTGGATACTTCGCTGCAGATAGAGAAAGTCAGCCTGGTGACTGCCGAAGAATATATGCAGCGCGGCACAGCTTTTTACAATAAAAATAATTTTGATCTGGCAGTCGCTGATTTTACCCGGGCGATAAAAATTGAGCCAAAGTCGGCCCGCGCATATCTGCAGCGCGGATTGGCCTATGGCGCAAAGGGTGATCAAGATAACGCATTCGCTGATTTTGCCAAGGCAGTCGAAGCTGACCCTAATTTCGAAGAGGGATACTACGTGCGCGGCCAGGTCTACGCGAATAAAAACAAGCTTGATGCGGCTGTTGCCGACTATACGAAGGCCCTACAGATCAACCCTCAATATATTCAGGCGTATCTGAACCGTGGATTCATCAACGTGAACAGGGGAAAACTTGAAGAGGGCATCGCCGATTTCAATAAGATCATCAAAATCAATCCCTCTATCCCGGTAGCATATTATGTGCGCGGGATCGCCTATGCCAATAAGGGCAACCTTGAGCAGGCAATCAAAGATTATACCAAGTCCATTGAGCTGAATCCCCAGTATACCGAAGCGTATTTGAACCGGGGGTTGGCTTATGCGTACAAGGGCACCTTTGACCAGGCAAAGGTCGATCCGAACTCTCCTAAGGCATACATCAATATCGGGCCGACCTACAGCAATAAGGCTGATCTTAAGCACGCAATTGCTGATTGTCAAAAGGCGATAGAGATAAGCCCCAAGGCTACCGAGCCTTATTTTGTGCGCGCGCGGGTACATTTCTTAAGCCGCGATTATGACAAGGCCTGGCAGGATGTCAAAAAAGCTGAGGAGCTGGGGGGCAAGACCGAGCCCCAGTTTCTTGACGATCTTAAAAAATCTTCCGGCCGGGATAAATAACGCTTATAATAGTGCTGCCGGAACTTTGATTTAGCGAAGGTATGTGATTTTAACGATAGATTTTATTCCGTCAGCCGATGCCTGAAAAATGAAGCATACCCACCTAAGAAATATCCTTATCCTTATTTTTCTATCCTGTGTTTTTCTGATGCTCGGCAATAGCATCCTGCCGCTTACTCCTCCCGATGAGGTCTTTTACGCGCAGACCGCAAAAGAAATGCTACAGCATAAAACCCTGCTTGTCCCGTATCTTTTCGGGCAGCCGCAGTTTGAGAAGCCTGTTTTTTTATACTGGCTCATACATATCGGGACTCAGTGTTTTGGGGAGAATGAGTTTGGGCTGCGGTTTTTCCCGTCGCTGTTTGCGATACTAGGCGTTTTGGGGACATACTTATTCGGAAATTTCATCTTTAAGAGCCAGCGGAAGGCTTTTCTCGCCTCAATTGTCTTAATGTCCTCTTTTCTCTATATCGGACTGGCAAGGCTTCTTTTGACCGACATGATCTTCTCCGTCTTTATATTCCTCTCGCTTATTTCATTTTACTGGGGGTATCGTAACCGGGACTCAAAAGGCGCCGGGATCGTGCTGTGTTCTATTTTTTCCGGTCTGGCAGTTTTAACCAAGGGCCCGTTGGGATTTTTGCTTGTGTCTGCGGTTATTTTTATCTTTCTTTTCCTGCGCAGGGAATTACGCTGGCTTTTATGCCGGCAGAGCATTCTGGGGCTTTTGTGTTTTGCGGCGGTAGCGTTTCCCTGGTATATCTACATTATCAGACAATACGGCACTTCTTTTATCCAGGAGTTTTTCTGGAACGACCATATCCGGCGTTTTCTGGAGGCCGAACATCAAAACGATACCTGGTCTTTTTATCCTTTGTCACTTTTGTTGGGTATGTTTCCCTGGGGAATATTTACGGTTGTATCCCTAAGACACACGATACAGAAGGCCAGGGCCGATGCGTCGTTGTATCCGTTCCTGTTGTGCTGGGCAATAGTGATTTTTATCATTTT
>CAYGZJ010000191.1:0-2420 GCA_964354335.1 uncultured Planctomycetales bacterium
TGCGTCCTAAAAAGGACGCACCCAGCATACCTTATAGCTGGGGTGCAGCTTTCTGTTTTACACCTGGCCTTAAAGGATAGGCCAGTGTTCCGCTTTCTGCGGAAGAAAGGAGTAGGGAAATATTTTGTTTGATTTTTCCGGATTATCCGTTAAGATATTTATTTATAAACCAGTGTTAAAAATAAGGAGGTGGGTATGAGAAAATTGTTAGTAATCCTGGGGGTATTGTCCCTGGCGCTGCCGATATGTGCAGGGGCACAGGAAGGTGTTTCTACGGTAGCCAGCGTTGATAAGCCCAAGGAGTTTGTGGTTTATATTGACAAGGGTTCCCGCGAGAATCACTATATTCCTTCCGGCTGGATGGGCGATTTCGGTGATGTCAAGATGAATGAGCAATCCACCAATAATCCTAACAGCGGCACCACTGCTATAGAGTTTGTCTATAGCGCTAAGAGAACGCAAGGCAATGGTTGGGCCGGTGTCTATTGGCAAAATCCCGCGCAAAACTGGGGTACCAAAAAAGGCGGTTATGACCTGACAGGCATGACCAAGCTTACCTTCTGGGCCCGCGGGGCAAAAGGCGGGGAAGTATTGGACAAAGTCAAAGTCGGCGGAATCGGGATTGAAGGAAAAAAGCCCTATCCGGATACAGCAAGCGTGGAAGCCGGTCCGATCGAATTGACTGATACCTGGAAAGAATACTCGATTAATCTTGCCGGTAAGGATCTAACGTATATCAGCGGCGGATTTTCCTGGATCATCAAGGCGGATACCAATCCTGAAGGCGCGAAATTCTTCATCGATGACATCAAGTTTGTCGCAGATGCTACGATGAAACCCGAGGGGAAAAAGCAGGAAGAGATGCCGTTTTACGTCTACGCAGACAGCCGCACACCGAAGAATCATTATATTCCTTCGGGATATATGCCTGATGCCAACACTGCCAAGGATGTGAAATATGACGGAAAATCTAAGGAGAATCCGTATCTTGGCGAAAGCTGCATCAAGATCCAGTATAAGGATGTTTCCGGAACCGGCTGGGCCGGTATATATTGGCAGAATCCACCAAACAACTGGGGAACGGTTGACGGCGGATTTGATCTTGCCAAGGCCACCAGGCTTACCTTTTGGGCCCGCGGCACAAAAGGCGGGGAGGTTATCGATGAGTTTAAGGTCGGCGGCCTCATGGGAGAGTTTTCGGATTCTGACAGCTCTTCCATCGGTCCGGTTGTCCTGACCAAGGATTGGCAGCAATATACCATCGATCTCAAGGGCAAGGATATGTCCTATATCATCGGCGGGTTCTGTTATTCAGCTAAAATTGAAGTGCAGCCACCCGAAAGTTTGGATGAGTTCGGCGGTATTACCTTTTATCTAGATGAGCTCAAGTACGAATAAGCATAACGAATCAAAATCAAAGAGAGCAAGCCGCAAGTTTTTCTTACTTGCGGCTTGTCTCTTAGTTTCCGCAGTTTTCCTTACCGTGATACTCGGTATGGCTATGCGGCCAAAGCCGAAAGCCTACATCAAAAAACTCAAGAACAAGCATTTTCAACTCATTGTTGATAAAAAGCCCTATTTGGTCAAGGGCGTCTGTTATAATCCTGTTCCCATCGGCTCAAACCACGAATATGACTGGTGGTCTGATCCGAACAAGCCGTGGCTGGTCGACGGAAAGCTTATGAAGGAGATGGGGGTAAATACCGTGCGCTTGTATCAGGCGCATGAAGATCCCCAGGAGGTAAAACAGGTCATCCGGGATTTGTATGAAAAGTTCGGGATCCGCACGATCCTGGGCTCCTGGCTTGGATTCTGGAATTATCCCTGTCCGCTCTACGGTGACGCGGATTTCCAGAAAAAGATCTCCGAAGATTTTCTGCAGATGGTAAATACCTATAAGGATGAACCCGGTATCCTTTTATGGGTCCTGGGGAATGAAAACAATTATTCCTGTTTCGGCCGCGTCAATCCCTGGGTCAGCGACGAAGTCGATAAAGAACCCGACCCTTTCAAGCGGAATCAGCTGCGCGCCAAGATCTATTATTCATTCCTTAATAATATTGCCAAAAAAGTGCACGCGGCAGACCCCAATCATCCCGTAGCACTCGGTAACGGTGAGTTGCTGGGGTTAGACAGCGCAAATCTGTATGCCCCGGATATCGATATTGTTGCCTGTATTATTTACAGAGGAAAGACATTCGGCAATCTCTTTAATGCCCTGCGTACTACTTACGACCGGCCGATCCTGCTGGCTGAATTCGGCGCAGATTGTTATGACGCGTACTTAAAAAAGGAAGACCAGAATATGCAGGCGTTTTTTCTGGAGTCACAGTGGACCCAGATCTACAAAAACATCGCCAATAACAAAGACGGCGCCGGCAACTGTATCGGGGGCGCGATGTTTGAGTGGACGGATGAAT
>CAYGZJ010000192.1:0-2327 GCA_964354335.1 uncultured Planctomycetales bacterium
CGCGGCAACCGAAGAATCCACTCCACCGCTCATCGCTACTACAACACGTTTTTTCATGATCGCACATTATACCACATTGCGCTTTCCGGCAAAAAACAAAAAAGGCCCGAACGAATCGCTTCGTCGGGCCTTCTTTTCGCTTTCTAGGTTATATCTTTGTTACTTTCGTAGCTTGATCACCCTTGGGGCCTTTTTCGATCTCAAACTCGACCTCAGCGCCCTCCTCTAGGGATTTATAGCCGTCACCCTGAATAGCGCTGAAGTGAACAAACACGTCAGGACCCTCTTCAGGAGTAATAAATCCATAACCTTTTTGGTTGGAAAACCACTTTACCTTTCCTTTTGCCATTTCTGCTGTTACCTCCTTCCTTTCAATATTTAACATAAGGGATGTTTTGCTTTCTGCTTTACCCCGCCTCATAGGAACGGCGGGTGTGTCGCTTTCTGCTTTACCCCGCCTCATAAACGCCGCAAAGTTTCTTTCATAAACTTTGCAGGCATTCGGCGGGGTTGTTTCGCCACGCGGAAAGCACGGCTCAACAAAAAACCGCAAGGCGTGTCACTCTTTGCCTTACGGTCCAAGATTTCCACTCCCTTATTTACTACGAAAGGAGTATACATTAGATTCCGGTATTGTCAACTAAATCTTTAATTTTTTTCGACGGTATAGCAGGATGTAAGATTATAATACCCCAGGACTTTTACCTTGGCGCAGGATTTCTCCACTAACCAATCGTGGTATTTCTTCATAAAACGATCGTGATAAACCTTTGCCTGCCATTCATATACCGATACATACTGATTTTTATGGCCGGAGCGTTTCATCGTCCGATAGGCCAGAAAACCCCTGGCCTTACGGGCATAACTAACCCATATCTTGTTGTCTGTGTGATACTTAGCAACTTCCTTAAGTTGAATTTCAAATAAGACTAAGTGGACGAACAATTAGCCCTCCTTTAATTTCACTTCAACCAGGCCGCGCACGGAGTTACAGACGAATACCTTATCTGCCTTGCGCAAATCGCCTACAGTCAAGACCCTCTCCCTAACCTTACCTATATTAAGCAGGTGCTGCCGGAAGACCCCGGGAAGCAATCCGGAGGCAACCGGAGGCGTATAAAGCCGGCCATTCTTTTGAACTATTATATTAGAAATCGCGCCTTCCGCAACCTCATTACGCGTATTCAGGAATATAACATCGAAATAACCTTTTGCGGTGTAAAGTGCGTGCTGACGATCATAAAGATCGCGGTTTGTGGTCTTATGGTACAAAAATACATTCTCCGGATCCAGACGATATTTTGAAATGGTTATGCGCTGCTGATTCAAGGCGCTGTGCTGCTTAATTGGCAGATACTCCAATTGCACCTGTCCTGCCTTGTCCAGCAAGAGCCGCAGCCGATAGGAAGTTCCTTTCTTGAAAGTCCGCTCTAACTTCCTTAGCTGCGCCTTAATTTTTGCGCCGTTATAGACAAAACCAAAGTAGGCGGCAGAATCTTTTAAGCGTTTAAGATGATCCTGTAAGAATGTGAACCGGCCGTTCCAGAGTATTGTCTCGATCAGCTGAAACGGCTTGTATCTACGGGTAAGGAAATCTGCTTTTAAAAGGCATTCCTCGAATTCATATCTTGCCTTTGAATCGATGACGATCCCGCTGCCTACGCCCATCTGACCCCTGCCTTTAGAAATCGAAACAGTCCTGATGGGAAGATTAAACGTGGCCCGCTTTCCCGGAGATATAATTCCCAGTGCTCCGCAATAAACTCCCCGGTTTCCCTTTTCCAGCTCCCGGATTATCTGCATGGTCTTTATTTTAGGCGCTCCAGTCACGCTTCCTCCGGGAAAAATATTGCGGAAAATGTCAAGATAGGTCAAGTTTTCTTTGAGAACCCCTTTTACGGTCGAGGTCATCTGGAAAAGAGTATTATATTTCTCTATATCAAATACCTTGCTGACTACCACGCTATCGGTCTTAGCGATCCTGCCTAAGTCATTACGCACCAGATCCACGATCATGATGTTTTCTGCGCGGTTTTTTACACTTTTTTTCAGCTGCTCGATCTTTTCTTTGTCTTCAAGAATATTCTTACCCCGCTTAATCGTCCCCTTCATCGGCCGGGAATAAATTATCGCTCCCTCTCTGCGGAAGAATAATTCCGGAGACAGAGAAAGAAGGTATTCCTCACCAAGCCTGCAAAAAGCAGAATAAGGAACGGGCTGTCGGCTGATCAGGTCCCGATAGAGCGCAAAGGGTGAGCCTGAAAAGTTAAAGTTGAATTTACCGGTGAAATTCACCTGATAGGTCAGCCCATTCTTTATTCGCTCCT
>CAYGZJ010000193.1:0-2307 GCA_964354335.1 uncultured Planctomycetales bacterium
CCGTAGCCACCCAGACGGAAATTTATGATTACCTGAGGCTTCTTTTCGCCCGCGTGGGCAAGGTTCATTGTTACCAGTGCGGGGATCCGATTGAGAGACAGAGTTCTCAGGAGATAGTGGAAAGGATCATGGGGTTGCCTGTTGATACCGAGATCCAGGTATTGGCGCCGCTGGTACGCGGGAGAAAGGGCGAATACCGGGAGATATTCTCCCAGATTCAGAAATCCGGATTCGTGCGGGTGCGCGTCGACGCGAAGATCTATGAGCTTCCCGTCCAGATCAAACTGGCAAAATACAAGACGCACAATATCGAGGTGGTTGTAGACCGGCTTACGGTTAAGCCTTCGGTGAAGAAACGCCTTACGGATTCCCTGGAGACCGCGCTTAAGGTAGGTAAAGGTGTGGCAATTATCACCCAGCCGCAAAAACAGAAAGAAACGGTCTTTAGCGAACAGTACGCCTGCACACGCTGCGGAATCAATTATGCGGAGGTTCAGCCGCGCATCTTCTCATTTAATTCTCCCTACGGGGCCTGTCCTGAATGTAACGGACTGGGGACCAAGATCGAGTTTGACGCGGATTTGGTAATCCCGGATAGAAATAAATCCATAAACCAGGGGGCCATAGCTGCGTGGAAGCGGGGAGGCCGCGGGTACATCCTGTATTACCGCTGGCTTATCCGGGAATTATCCTACGCCATGCATTTTGATCTGGATCTTCCTTTTAGGCAATTAAGCAAAGATATTCAGAAAGCAATACTTTACGGCACCGAGCATCATGCCGGAGGAAAGCCTTTTGAAGGGATCATCCCGCATCTGAATCGCCTCTTTCATAAGACTGACAGTGATTATCTCAAAGAGGAGATATCGCGTTTTATGACCAGCCTGCCTTGTCCGGCATGTAAGGGAGCGCGCCTTAAAAAGGAGAGCCTTGCGGTCAAAATAGGCGCAAGGAATATCTGGGAAGTGAGCCGGATGTCCATCAAGGAGGCGCACCATTTCTTCCATGATTTAAAACTCGGCGAAAAGGAAAAGTTCATTGCGCATCAGGTTTTAAAAGAGCTGCGGCAGAAACTGCAGTTTTGCGTTGACGTAGGGCTGGATTATCTGACGCTGGACCGGAAAAGCGCCACGCTTTCCGGAGGCGAGGCTCAGCGCATCCGGCTGGCAACACAGGTAGGCTCGGGGCTGGTCGGGGTGTTGTATATTTTGGATGAGCCGAGCATCGGCCTGCATCAGAGAGATAACGATAAATTGCTTTCAACGTTGATGACCTTGCGTAACCTGGGCAATACCTTGATTGTAGTGGAGCACGATGAGGCGACTATCCGCGCCGCTGACTTTGTTGTTGATCTAGGTCCGGGAGCGGGCAGGCACGGCGGGGAGGTGGTTTTTTCCGGGACAAAAGAACAGCTGCTGCGTAACGCGCGCTCCCTGACCGCGCAGTATCTGCGCGGCGAGCTAAAAATTGATATTCCCGGGCAGCGGCGCAGCTGGCAGGATAAGAAATTTCTGGAGATAAAAGGAGCCGCGGAGCACAATTTAAAGAATATCAATGTTAAATTTCCTTTGGGGATTTTTATCTGTGTTACCGGTGTATCCGGATCAGGAAAATCTACGCTTATCGATGAAATATTGTACCGCAGCCTGGCCCAGAAATTATACAAATCCAAGGATAAGCCCGGGGCGCATAAGATCATCCGCGGCCTTGAGCTTATCGATAAGGTGATCGTGGTTGATCAGTCGCCGATCGGCAGAACGCCGCGTTCGAATCCTGTTACCTATACCGGAGCCTTCAACCATATCCGTGATTTCTTCAGCAAGCTTCCCGAAGCGCGCCAGCGCGGTTACAAGCCGGGAAGATTTTCTTTTAATGTCAAAGGCGGACGCTGCGAGGCCTGTACCGGAGACGGTATCAAGAAGATAGAGATGCATTTTCTCCCTGATGTTTATGTCAAATGTGATGTATGTAAGGGGATGCGCTTTAACGAGGCGACCCTGGAGGTCAAATATAAAGGTAAGTCTATATCTGATGTGTTGGCGATGACGGTGGAAGAGGCGCGCGAGCTGTTCACCAATATCCCCGCGGTGAACAATATCCTTACCTATCTTTATGATGTCGGACTGGACTATGTGCAGCTTGGCCAGTTTGCCACTACCCTTTCGGGAGGAGAGGCGCAGCGGGTCAAGCTTTCAACCGAATTAAGCAAGCGCTCGACCGGAAAGACGCTCTATATCCTGGATGAGCCTACCACCGGACTGCACTTCGCGGATGTCGCTAAGCTGCTTACGGTGCTGCAGCGGTTGG
>CAYGZJ010000194.1:0-2297 GCA_964354335.1 uncultured Planctomycetales bacterium
TGACAATTTCCTTTCGAACAAAACTACTTTCCTGCCTGCCAGAGATAAATAATAGCCGCATACCATGCCCGCGGGCCCGGCGCCCACAATAGCCACATCAACATCTAAGGCACTGACCAGCTTTTCCTTATATGCTTCAATTATCGCCCGCGATATTTTTACCTCATCCAATTTCATGCAACCTCCTTTTTGGGCTATAAATAATAAAGCCCTCATGTCATAGGTTTAATGCCTAAGCATAAGGGCTTCAAATATCTTTTTCTTCCCTCCGCTGGCATTATCCAGCTCTTCTTCGCGCTTTAGTGGACCGTAATAACTTTGACGCGCTTCGAAGAGTCCTCCGAAGCCCGTTTGGAGTTATTTCTGCTCTATTAAAGGGCATAGGAGGAATCAGGTTCCTTGGGTCATCTGCTTTATCGCAGAACTCTCAGGCCGTTCTTACGACCTCCCCATTTATAACCAACAGCTCTATTAAATCATAAACCTTATTTTTGTCAACACCTTTGGGGACGCTTCTGGGCTAGCTAAATTATTATTTTCCAATAAGTTACAATACCAAAATAGAATTTCCAGGGGAATTTCTTTACCTAATTTTCGATTTTGTATTTGGTTCGGATCCGGGGAGCTGTCCCTGTTTTATTTCATTGGTTTGTATCCATCCCCGGAGGAGTTTTATGCCAGGGATCGCCCTTAAGAGCATCCTCATACCCCCGGTCAAAAAGCCGCCTCATCTCTTTAGGGTCAAACAGCTCCTTTGCTTCAGGCTTAAAATCCGCTGGGATATAGGCAAGATTATAGTCATCGCCTCTTTTCTGCATATAAACATAGATCTTGTATGTATCGCCGACTCCCTGCGCATTAACTATAGTATCGATAGCGCGGCCTGCAATCGAAGGCAGGGTGTCTTTAATCTGCTGATATTCCGGGTAAACATAGCCGTTTCTGATTACATACCACTTGCCTTTTGTTTTTTTAGGGTCGATTCCAAGCGCCTTGGCTGCGCCATCCATATGTCTCATCAGCTTGTAAATACTAAAGACCTGGGCAACGGTCCCTCCGTCCACATGCATCTCATCATATGGGTTTCCTTCTGCCTGAACATGAAAATACACCGGAGGAAATGACACCGGTATGGAGGCTGAGGCTAAAATTACCTTACGAAAAAGATCGATATCTCCCCTGCAAGCAATTGCCCCCATGTCCCAGACCACAAATCGTTGAGCGTCAAGATTAACCGTCCCTACAAAAAGCCTGCGGCCGCGCTTATGCTCACGCGCCACCTCATCCAAAAGATTTTTATCAATATATTCTACGATCTTTTGCACTAATGGCTTATCACTGGCAAAGGAATTGCTAAATAGCATACCGAAAATACCTTTGGATCTCATAACATCTTTAGTCGATGTCGTTGTGTAATATGTTTCAATTTCGGCATCATGCTTTGATCCGAGAAAAGCAAATGGCGCAGTAAAAGCTCCGGTTGAGACTCCTGTAACCACCTTGAATACCGGACGCGTCCCTTTTTCTGACCACCCCTTTAGAAGCCCGGCACCATAAGCTCCGTTAGCCGCGCCTCCAGAAATAGCAAGCAAAGGATAAGTCTTTATCCCGTCAGCGGAAACCGGAAAATACTCAGCAGGCTCCTGCTTGATTGAATCAATGATATCCTCCTGCAACAAAGGATTAGGAATATCCACGAAAGAACGGATTTCCGGCATCCCGGGTATCTGGGCTTTTGTGATCATGTCCTCCGGCACAGGATGACGCACAGTCGCGCACCCTGATAAAAAGCAAGTAAAAATTATGATTGATAAATACCACCTTCTCAAAAAATCCTCCCCTATTCAGCCTTCTAATAAATATTTTATCACAAATTAAAGATTTAAGATTAAAAAGGGCTGAACGGTTAAGTCCAGCCCTGTGGTTATAAGCTATATAACTAATAAATACCTAAGATTCCAGCTACCCTAAACGGGGCCGGTCAATTCCGAGCTTTCTTTTAACTTTTCCATCTTTTTATTGAGCTTCAACAATCTTTTTTCTTCGTGCTTCTTTTTTCTTGCCTGTTCCTTGAGCTTCTTTTGAAATGAATAATTAACTATTGCCATTATTTTTTCTCTCCTTTCGCTATATACAAACAACCCTTATAGCGAATTTATAGCTTTTTTTTCATTTGCCCTTTTACAATCTTTTCGGCCTTTAACCAATAATCAAAATCACGGCCACTCTTGCATCCATCCTTTTCCCACAGCTCCTTCGCCTTCTCTTTAATACAACTTAATAATTCTTCCTTTTCA
>CAYGZJ010000195.1:0-2253 GCA_964354335.1 uncultured Planctomycetales bacterium
TAGATTTATTGAACAACTGATTGATAAAATGGTGCAAGAAAATATCAACATAGAGATATTGGCTATACGCAGCAGGGTGGACTGGGTTAACGCGAACAAAAAAACATTGCTTAAAATAGTAGGCTTGGCTAAAAAAAACAATTTTGTGATCAGTCTTCAACAATTAGGATTTGAGAGTTTTATCCAAAACGATCTCGATGTATATAATAAAGGATATAGAATAACGGAAAATCACAAAGTAGTGGAATTAATACGGAAACTAAAAAAAATCGCCCCGGGAAATTTTCAAGACGGAGGACACGGTTTCATTGGTATCAATCCCTGGATAACCATGCGAAACCTCAAGAAGTACTGTGAATCGGCAGGTAAGATGCAGTTTCTATTTGACTTGTTTCATTTCGGCAATGGATTGATTCTGTACGACAGCTGCCTGCCTATTTATCAGAAGTTAAAAAAAGACGGGTTATTAATTGAGCATAAGACAGATTTAGACCGTTGGAGATTTAAAGACAAGAATGTAGTGCGTTTTATCAACGATTTTCATAAAAAAACGTACATTTAGGACGAATTTGGTGAGGAATTACCTCTCTAAACCAAGAATATTCTTGTTATAGCGAAGTATTGCGTATATAATTACTCTTGTAAATACAGAGAGGTTTTTCCTCGGCTGATAGGAGCGGAAACCCGTTTTTATTTCAGTTTTTTACCAAAGAATTGCGCGGTAAGTTAATAGATACTTAAAAATAATTCATTATGCAATATCCACCTCTTAAAGCGCGGATATTATCTATTGGTTTAATATTTAAACACAAGCTGTAATCAAGAACAAGGAGGTAAAGATGGTACAGGTAAAAGAAATCAGTGCAGTCAGTCTAAATACAAAGGAATTCATAAATGAAAAGGTCGCAGAAATTTCACAGATTGTGGGCAGCGGCGTTGCGATCAATGCTCTTTCCGGAGGAGTGGATTCTTCCGCAGTAACTATGCTCGGGCATATGGCGCTGAAAGATAGGCTAAAGACCTACTTTATTGACAACGGGATCATGCGTGAAGGCGAGCCGCAGCAAATAGCCTCCGTGTTTAAGAAGCTAGGAGTAAATGTGGAAATAATTGATGCGCAGGATGAATTCTTCAGCGCGCTTAAGGGTATTACTGACCCCGAGGAAAAACGCGAAGCGATCACCCAGACATTTTACAAAGAAGTTTTTGGAAGGTTGGTGAAAAAAAGCGGGGCAAAGTATCTCTTACAAGGGACAATTCTTACTGACGTAGATGAAACGGTAGCCGGGATCAAACGCCAGCATAATGTTTTTGAGCAGCTGGGTATCGATCCGCAGGAGGCATTCGGATATAAGATTGTTGAGCCGTTGGTACAATTGAGGAAAGACGGGGTACGTAAGATCGCCGAAGCCACTGGATTGCCTTTGGCTATTTTTAACCGTATGCCGTTCCCAGGTCCGGCGCTTTCCGCTCGTGTGATCGGGGAAGCGACAAGAGAGCGTATTGCCTTGGTACGTAAAGCTACTTCTATCCTTGAAGAGGAGCTGGCTTCGGTAAAGGCGTTCCAGTACATGGCGATACTCCATAATGACCGCGTTACCGGCATGCGCGATAATAAAAGGGAGTTTGGCCAGCAGATAGAAATCCGCTGTTGGGACAGTATCGATGCGCGTCAGGCGCGGCCTACCCATCTTGATTTCAATATCTTAGAGAAATTGGCGAGCCGGATTGTCTCGGAACTTCCGGGCGTAGTAAGTGTTACGTATAATATTGCCACCAAGCCGCCTTCTACTATGGAGGCAATATAAAGTCAAGATAACGCCACTGTTTCGGGTGGGGCTTTCTGCAGCAGAAGGGGGCTCTATTTTATATTTCTAAGAAAGGAGACTGATATGTCTATCCTAAAAGAATTCAGGGAGTTTGCGGTCAAAGGTGACGCGGTAGATATGGCAGTAGGTATTGTAATAGGAGCTTCATTTAGCAAAATTGTAAGTTCTTTAGTGGGCGATATGATCATGCCACCAATAGGCGTTCTGCTCGGCGGTGTTGATTTCAAAAATCTCAAACTAGTTCTTAAGGCAGCCACACTTGATGCTCCGGCGGTCACTCTCAATTACGGCCAGTTTATAAATAATATTATGGATTTTATAATTGTCGCCTTCTCTATATTTATCGTGGTCAAAGGTATAAATATATTAAAAAGGGGACAGGAGAAACAGGGTAAATAAAGGAGGACGTATGAAGAAGTTGCTT
>CAYGZJ010000196.1:0-2210 GCA_964354335.1 uncultured Planctomycetales bacterium
CAAATGCCTTTATGGAAGATAATCAACACCGGCGGTATGACCATTTATATACTTGTGGCCTGCTCTATCTTATCGCTTGCCATCATCTTTGAGAGGTTTATTTATTACCGCAAGCGCTCCCGTATTAAAAGGGTAGATTTTATGGCAAAGGTCAAGGCCGAGCTCTTAAAGGGAAATATTAAGGGCGCGACTGTGCTTTGTAATGATACGGATACGCCGTATTCTTCGGTGGTACATTCGGGCTTGAATCTCTACGGCCACAGCGAAGTAGTGATATCCAACACCATGGAGCGTGAGATTTCTATTGAGACCACAAAACTGGAGCGTTTTACCAGCATCGTCGGTACCCTCGGAAGCACCGCGGTATATATCGGGCTTTTTGGAACGGTATTAGGTATTATTCGCGCTTTCCGCGATATATCGGTAAGCGGTTCGGGGGGATTAAACGTAGTCATTAACGGTATTTCCGAAGCGCTGATCTGCACTGCAGCCGGACTTGCGGTTGCTGTCCCCGCGGTCATCGCCTATAATTATTTTATCAAGAAGATCGATAATTTTGTGGTGGATATGGAGTTGTGCGCTTCTGAAACCATGGACCTGATTACATTTAAGCAGAAATGATCGGCAAATCCCGAAGGCAGAAACTGGTCTCTGAAATAAACATCACTCCTTTTACGGACGTGATCCTGGTGCTTTTGATCATCTTTATGATCACCACACCCTTGATTTCCCAGTCAGGGCTTAAGGTCAAGCTTCCTGAGGCCAAAAGCGCTACTTCCATGAGAGGCAAGGAGCAGGCGGAGATCACTATTACTAATGAAGGGTTGATTTATCTGGAAGAGAAGCTGGTCACTAGAAAAGAGCTTAAAGCGAGGATGGCGGAGATGTATTTGCAGAATTCCAATATCACGGTGGTTTTACAAGCGGATAAATTGGTTAATTTTAAAGAGATAGTCGTTGTTTTGGATATTCTAAACGCATTAGGCATTAAGAATCTTAATATCGCGGCGACAGCCGATTAATAGATGTGACACCTGGCTTTATAGCACCTTGGCATAAAGGATTGCCAAGTGCGTCCCTTTTGGGACGGATAAGCCAGCAGCACAGAAAGTGCGCGCTCGCCAATCCTATTAGGCGAGGCGTGTTTCATTCTCTATGAAAGGAGAGGGTAAAGAAATGTTTGGTTCAATAAGCGCAACACTATTCGAGGTGATTTCCATCTGGACCGTCCTGGGGATCGCAATAATGGGCCTTGGGTATGCATTACTCCTGCGGTCTCAGATCATGAAGCAGGATAAGGGCACTCCCAAGATGCAGGAGGTCTGGGGTGCGATACGTTCCGGTGCTGATGCCTATCTTGGACGGCAGCTCAAGAGCATTTTCCCCTTAATTATAATCCTTACCTTTGTTTTATTCTTTTCGGTATACGTGATTCCTCCGAGCGAGGAAGCTTTGCAGCGTTTTTCACAGTTTGCCCCTGATAAAGTGCGTCTAATCGTCGGTTTTGGCCGCGCGCTGGCTTTTGTCATGGGTGCTTTATTTTCTTTAATGGTCGGACAGTTTGGTATGCGTATGGCAGTTGAGGGAAATGTGCGCGTAGCCAGTGCCTCCCGCAGGAGTTTTTCCGAGGCTTTAAAGATCGCTTACCGCACCGGTACTATCACCGGTATGTTGACCGACGGTTTAGGCCTTTTGGGTGGTACCGTGATATTCATCATCTTTGGTATTGCTTCTCCGGATGTCTTATTGGGTTTTGGCTTCGGCGGAACATTACTTGCTTTGTTTATGCGTGTTGGCGGTGGCATTTTTACTAAGGCTGCTGACGTAGGCGCGGATCTGGTGGGAAAATTCGAGAAGAATATTCCCGAAGACGATCCGAGAAATGCCGCGGTTATCGCGGACTTAGTCGGTGATAACGTCGGCGACTGCGCAGGAATGGCTGCGGATATCTTTGAGTCATACGAAGTCACTATTGTTTCCGGTCTTATCTTAGGGTTGGCCTTGGTCTCTATTACTGGCCAGATCAAGTGGATCGTGTTCCCTCTTCTGGTGCGCGGTATCGGAGTTATTTCTTCGATAATCGGAACGTATCTGGTGCGCGGAGGTAAACCGGGCGAGAAGGTGGATGCGTTTAAATCCATAAACCAGGGATTTTTTGCATCTGCTGGCATTTCTATGGTAGCGTTTTTCTTCTTAGCCAGGTTTTATAT
>CAYGZJ010000197.1:0-2203 GCA_964354335.1 uncultured Planctomycetales bacterium
CTCCAGCTCAGCTTTGTGGACGATGATTGTGTCGTTGCGCCAGATTGGTTAAGGCGCATGGTGCAAGTGCAGACAGGGAATCCTCATATAGCCGCTGTCGGTGGCTTTACGCGGACCTCCTGCGATAAGACTCCGGTTCTGGTCGGACAGTTCTTGGCCAATTGCAGCATAGAGACATACCTGGACAATAGCAGGCAGGTTATATTTTTCCCCACCTGCAATGTTTCTTTTAAAAAAGATATTTTCGCTGAACACATCTTTAATGAGCTTTTTCCTCTGCCCGGAGGCGAAGATCTGGAGCTCTTCTGGAGGCTTTTCAAAGAAGGCAAGCGGTTTATTTGGGATAAAGATATCATTGTTATTCATTATCGGGATGATACCTTTACCAGTTTCCTTCGGCAGGCGTATATTTACGGAAGAGGTAACCTGCTGACCAAACACATGTATGCTGATCAGCCGTTACTCAAAGAACTAAAAACCGGGATATTTTCTTTCTGGTGGGCGACATTCATCAACCTGATCAAAATCCCCCGTTTTAGCTATCTGCTCGGTAAAAACTTGATCAAGTCAGAAAAGATCACTTCATTTCCTAAGAAGATGTCGGTGTATGCGTATTTTTGTCTTCATAAGCTGGCTTACTTGGCAGGAAACTGTTTTGAGTTCGTGCGGATCCACAAAAGACATGATGCCTTTAATGGCGCAATGACAGAAATCCCACGGCTTTTGATCCTGGACATCACACATTCCTGCAATCTTTCCTGTAATATTTGCGATATCTGGAAAACTAATAAAGATGAGGAGAGTATCAGTATTGATTATATCAAAGAAGCGCTTTTGCAGGCCAAGGCCCTTGGGATCCCTGAAATCGCCCTCTCCGGAGGTGAGCCGCTTTTGCGTAAAGATATTTTTGATATCTTTGATTTTGCCAGAGCGGCGGGCATAAAGGATCTGGGGGTGCTTTCAAACGGTATCCTTGTGTCCGGTTATCTTGACTCGTTAAAGCCGTATCTGTTGGACAATACGATTTCGCTGGTGATATCCCTCGATTCTTTGGATCCCCAGGTACACAATTCCATCCGTAACAGCGAAGGCGCATGGGACAAGACGCGCAGCGTACTGGGTTCCCTTGCGCAGCTAAAAAATGAACATCCTCAACTTAATTTTAATGTCATCAGCATAGTCCTTAATCAGAACCTGGAAGAATTGCCGGAGCTTTCGAATTTCATAAAATCCCTGGGCGCGAATTCGCTGCAGTACCAGCCGTTATTGCCTAATAACCTGCAGATGTCTTTGCGCAGGGATTCCGCTTTCTGGATTCCTAGCCAGCGCCTGAACGTTCTGGACGCCACTATCGATAAATTAATCGAGTTTAAAAAAAAGAATACTTCTTTTGTCAAGAATTCTACGCAGAATCTTTGCCGTATTAAACAATATTACCGCGGAGAGTTCAGCGAACACGTTACATGCCAATCAGCGGCAAAGACAGTCCTGGTCTCTAATCAGGGTAACTGTACAACCTGTTTTTCGACTTACGGCGATATAAAAACACAAAGATTAGAAGAGATATTCCAGAGTACAAAGCGCCGGCAGGCGCACCGGCAGGCGCAGAAATGTTCCTGGCCTTGTCTTTTACCATGCTTTTGTGACATTTAAATAATTAAGAAGGAGAAGCAATGCATACCTGTAAAAAAGGCATAATAAAGGAAAAGGTGCTTTATTTTCTCTCAAAGGCCTTTGATTATCCTTTCCAGCCTCCGAGAAACATAACCCTTACGCTTAATTATATCTGCAACCAGAAATGCCTTATGTGCGACATCAAGAATCACATGTTTAATAAAGAGCACGAAATTTCGCTTGCGGAAGTAAAACGTATCATTGATGAGATGGTCGATCTGGGTATTCCTGATCTGGTTCTGACCGGCGGAGAGCCGTTTCTTTATAAGGATATTTTTGAAGTTATTTCTTATGCCAAGCAAAAGAACAGGAAGGTGATCATGATCACCAACGGGTTTTACGGGGATGATATCGTTGAGCGGATCATCGCCTCACCGGTTGACCATCTTCAGATCTCATTGGATGGTCCGACAAAAGAGACCTATGAGTATATCCGCGGGGCACCGGGAAGTTTTGATGTGGTGACCGCCAATATACGTAAATTTACTTCCAGGGGTAAATCCGTAGGCGCGACTGTTACTGTCGTTCG
>CAYGZJ010000198.1:0-2183 GCA_964354335.1 uncultured Planctomycetales bacterium
AAAAGAGCCAGGCGCTGGAGAACGTCCGAAAGCATCGCAAATCCAAAATAACCAATCCGAAGAAAGTTCATCTTATTGCCGTAAAAGACGCTCGCAAGGCGATAGCGCGGCTGGCCTCTGAATTTTATGGCAGGCCTTCTGAGCAGCTG
This sequence comes from uncultured Planctomycetales bacterium, assembly GCA_964354335.1. GTDB lineage: Bacteria > Omnitrophota > Gorgyraeia > Gygaellales > Profunditerraquicolaceae > JAPLLR01. The sequence goes on from CAYGZJ010000198.1 coordinate 150, forward strand.
AAGGTTGTCGGGGTAACCGGCACTAACGGAAAGACGACGATCACCTATTTGATCGAGGCGATTATCAAAGAGGCAGGATGTTCGCCGGGGGTAATCGGCACCATCAATTATCGATTTCAGGATAAAATCATCCCTTCAAAGATGACCACTCCGGGCCCGGTTGAATTAGAGTATATTCTTGCGGATATGAAGAATGCGGGTGTCGGATATTGCGCTATGGAGGTTTCATCGCATGCCCTGGATCAGGACCGGACCTTAGGCATAAACTTTCATTCCGCTATTTTTACAAATCTGACCCAGGACCACCTGGATTATCATGAAAATCTGAGCAATTATTTCCGCGCGAAATCAAAGTTGTTTAAGAATCTGAAGCGTTCATCTTATGCGTTGATCAACAACGATGATCCGTATGCCAGAAGGCTTATCAAGCTGACTAAGGCGAAGGTTTCTACCTACGCAATTGACAGGAAAGCGGATGTAGTGGCTTCAGATATCCGTTTTGAGGTCGCTGCTACCGAGTTTACTGTTGGGACTCCGAAGGGCAGCTTTCGCCTGCATAGCCAGCTTATCGGCAAGCATAACATTTATAACATGCTTGGGGTTATTGCCTGGGCGTTGAGCGATGGCCTTGAGATCTCTGTCATAAAGTCAGCTCTGGAGAAATTCAACACTGTTCCGGGCAGGCTTGAGCGCATAGGCGAAAGCGGAAATTTCAGCGTTTTTGTGGATTACGCGCATACCGAGGATGCCTTAAAGAATATTATCCAGTCTTTGCGCCGTGTTTCTTCCAATAGGATCATTGTGGTCTTTGGATGCGGCGGAGACCGGGATAAGTCCAAGCGCCCTAAAATGGGACGCGTGGTTTCGGAATTATCGGATTACGCGATTATTACCAGCGACAATCCCCGCAGCGAAGACCCTCTCTCGATAATCGAGGATATAAAGAGGGGGATCAAGAAAAGTAATTTCAGCATCATACCCGAACGGCTGGACGCTATCAGAGAATCATTGGCCCTGGCTAAGCAGGGAGACATCGTGCTGGTAGCCGGAAAAGGACATGAGAATTATCAGGTCCTTGCGGACAGAACCGTTCATTTTGACGATAAGGAAGCAGTCAAGGCATGCTTACAATCAATGAAATAATCAGGGCAACATCAGGAAAGCTCGTCTGTGGAAGCGGGGACGCCGGCGTAAGCGGCTTTTCTATTGATTCCCGCACCATCAAGCCCGGCGAGGCGTTTGTGGCCATCAAAGGGAATAATTTTGACGGCCATGATTTTATCGATGAGGCGATAAAAAAAGGTATTTCTTGTATTATGCGCCAGCCTAAAGCCGCACGGCAACAGTTGCCCGCCGCAATCATCATAGAAGTTACGGACACGACAAAGGCCCTTGGAGATATCGCGCGTTTCCAGCGGCAGAAACTCGATATTCCCGTTATCGCGGTCACCGGCAGTAACGGCAAGACTACGACTAAAGAGATGATCGCCTGGGTTTTATCCGCGCGATTCAATGTCCTTAAGAATCCCGGTACTAAGAATAACCATATCGGCCTGCCGATGACATTGCTTGGCCTTGAGCCTACCCATGATATCGCTGTCCTTGAGATAGGCACGAATCATCCCGGGGAAGTCGAATATCTGGCCAAGATCGCGCTTCCCAATGTCTGCGTTATCACCAATATCGGGCCATCGCATCTGGAATATTTCAAGAATCTGGGGGGAGTGTATAAGGAAAAGAGCTCGCTGCTTGATTTTCTTAAAGATCCGGCAATCGCGTTATTAAATAATGACGATACCTTCCTTATGAAGCGTATCGCCCAGGCAGCCAGGCTTGATAATTTTTTTGGCTTCGGGGTTAAGGCGGGCACAGACTGGCGCGCCACAAAGATCAAGAACGCTTCCGGCAGGCTATCCTTTGCCATCAACAAACAAGATTCATGCAGTATAGATACGCTAGGTTACTTGAATATTTACAATGCCTTGGTTGCGGCTGCCTGCGGCCGCATCTTCGGTATGGAATATAAAGATATCG
>CAYGZJ010000199.1:0-2173 GCA_964354335.1 uncultured Planctomycetales bacterium
GCAGGTCCACCTTCGGGAAATCAGCCTGCTGCAGAAAAATCGCCGCTTCTTTTTTTAAGACCCGGTAAGAGTAGCGCTGGATGATTGTATTGGCGTAACTTAAGATGACCCCTGCGGTGTTGGAATCGCTTCCGTCCACGATCATCTGCACAGTAGCGCCTTTGCCGGAATTAAGATCCCGGGCAAACCCGCGGTTAAAACGGATGACCACATTGACCTTTGCCTTATCAATCAGGTCCCTTTGCTCCTTATCAGTAGTGATATTATTCTGCACTACGAAATACTTTGAATAGGTGAACTCACGCGTTAGGTCGCGGCTTTCTCTTGTGTTATCCTGGTCGTAAATCGCAGTGGGAATATAGGTAATATCGGTGGTGGCGGCATAGCCAAAGATAATCAGCTGCAGCACCGGGCCCAGAAAGATGGTGGTCTTCATCCGCGGATCACGGAATATCTGCTTAAACTCTTTTACCAGTATGGCTAGAATCCGCTCAAACATGCTAGGCGATCCTTTTCTTGAAATTCCTCACCGCGATGGTTATCACAACGCCGGCAAAAACACATAAAACTAAAATTTGCCCCCAAAGCACCTGCAGGCCGTTTCCTTTCAGGTATATCCCGCGGATAATGGTGATGTAATAGCGGGCGGGTATAAATAAAGTAAAAAACTGTATCGGCTTTGGCATATTGTAAATCGGATATATGAACCCGGAGAGCAGGAATGTGGGGATAAACGTGCTTAATATCGCGATCTGGCTGGCCATCAGCTGGCTCTTTGCGGTTATGGAGATCATGATCCCGATCATTAGCGCTGCGACCAGAAAAATGGAACTTGCGACAACCAGCAAAAGCAGGCTTCCTCGAAAAGGAACCATAAACAAAAATACCGACATCACCACGGCTAAGATAAGGTCAAAAAAACCGATGATAAAATAGGGGATGAATTTACCGAAGATAAGCTCTATGGGCTTGACCGGTGTTGAGATCAGCTGCTCCATGGTCCCGCGCTCCCATTCTCGGGCCACGGTCAAGGACGTAAGCAGCGCTGAAATGATCATGATAATAATAGCGATCAGGCCGGGGACAATAAAATACTTGCTTAAGAGATTTGGATTAAACCATATCCGCGGCCTGAATTCCGCGGGAGTTGAAATGTTCAAACCAAGCTTATCCAGCGACTTAGTTATGAGGTTAATATTATAGCCCGCAACAACGCTGCGCACATACCCCATGGCGATAGTCGCGGTGTTGGAATCGCTTCCGTCAACAAGCAGCTGCAGGGGAGCGGCCTGGGCTGAATCCAGAAACCGCGAGAAATCTTTCGGAACCACCATTACCATCATCGCCCTGCTGTGATCTAGCAGATCCTGCAAATCGCGGTAGTTGTCATAGTAACCGATGATCTTAAAATAGCGGGAATTCTTGAAGTTCAGGATAAAATCGCGGGAGGTCTTTGAACCATCCTGGTTCCAGATGGCAAGGGGCACATTATCCACATCCAGCGTCAGCGCAAAGCCAAAAAGAATAAGCAGGATAATAGGGATGACGATAGCCAGCCCCAGCGACCGCGGGTCGCGCAGGATCTGGAAGAACTCTTTTCTCGAAATAGCCCTAACTCTTCTTAAGTTCACCCTTAGCGCCTTCTTTATCATAGGCCTCCACCAAAGAAACAAAAACATCTTCTAGAGTTGCCTGTATCTTAGTAACTTTAAGGCCAAAGACTTTCTCCGCCGCAAAGAATTTTTCTATCTGGCTCATCGCTACACTAGTATCCAAGGTGACTACGTGGATGGCGGTACCGAATAACGCTGCCTCTTTTATTCCCGGCAAAGCCGTCAGCCGCTCAAGCCAGGTTTCAGAATTAGGAACAACGATCTCTAAAACATCGTTCTTCATATACTTTGTCTTTAATTCCAGCGGTGTGCCCATGGCAATGATCGTACCCTTATAGATCAGGCACATACGGTCACAGTTCTCCGCTTCATCCATGTAATGCGTGGTGACAAAAACGGTCTTACCCTCTTTTGCCAGCTCCTTGATCAGCCGCCAAAAGTCAGCGCGGGCTATCGGATCGACCCCAGAGGTTGGCTCATCGAGAAAAATAATATTCGGCTGATGGATCATGGAACAGCCAAAGGCAAGCCTCTGCTTCCAGCCGCCGGAGAGGATCTTT
>CAYGZJ010000200.1:0-2160 GCA_964354335.1 uncultured Planctomycetales bacterium
TCTTTAAGATGACCTGGCCCAACGGCCAGAGTATATTTCCGTAATATTTTGCCGCCTCATCCCAAAGAGAGCACTGGTCCACTTCATCGGCAAAGCGCTCACTTGAAGCCAAATGCTGGCCAAAAGCATCATTGGGCATGAGCAACTCCAGCTGCGGACAATACGTAAACATGCTATCCGGCCAGTGGATCATCGGCGCCTCTACAAAGGTCAGCACTTTTTTTCCGAGATTTATCGTATCCCCGGTGCGCACGACCTGAAAATTCCAGTCACCGTAATAATTTTTGTAAAGCCCCTCCTTGCACTTAGCTGTCCCCACCACCTTCGCCTGCGGACAAAGTTTCATCAACGCAGGTAAAGCTCCGGAGTGATCCGTTTCAACGTGATTGGCGATAACATAATCTATCTTTTCAAGAGGCACTACCTGTTTAATGTTTTCAATAAGTTCCTGCGAAAAGGAGCCCAAAACCGTATCAACCAAAACGGTTTTTTCATCTCTGATCAGATACGCATTATAGGTAGTGCCGCGTTTGGTGGTATATGTGTGGCCGTGAAAGGAACGCACATTCCAATCAACAACCCCGACTGAATAGACATCGGGTAAAATCTCAATAACTGACATACTCCCCCCTATCTACTATATGCTAACTACTACCTGCTGATTTAATAACCCTGGAAGTTTTCCGTTACAATCTGCTCTTGAGGCAGCGATAATTCCTCACTCAATATTTTACGCATCGCCTCCACCATCGCCGGGGGTCCACAAAGGAAAAATTTACGCTCCTTGTAATCCGGGACCTCATTCTTGATGACTGTGCTATTAAGCATGCCGATGGTACACGCAAACCCAGGTGCTGCCTCGCAAAGTACATGCGCCACCCTTAGGCGCGGATACGTTTTTTGCATGGCTTCGAAATCATCCTTGAAGGCAATTTCCTTGATCGAACGGTTAGCGTACAGGAGCACGATATCCGTTCCGATGTTTTTGTCTACAATATACCGGCAGATACTTCTGATCGGAGTGATCCCGATGCCTCCGGAGAGAAACGCGATCTTGGCCGCGGGGTTATCTTCAAGCGTAAATTTTCCGAAGGGATACTGGATATTCAGCTCATCCCCCGGCTTAAGCGCATCAAGGACCTTTGAGAAATCGCTTTGTGTAAGTTTTTTGGTAAATTCAATATAGCTGCTCTCGGTCGGAGAGTTGGAAATCGAGAGATACCTCTTAAGCTGCGGATTACCGGAGAATGACACCAGAAGAAACTGCCCGGCCCGAAACTCAATTTCTTTACCCGGCTCCACCCTGAAGCTTTTGACCGCGTAATTCCTCTGAATTATTTCTCTGACCCTGGTCTGTATTTGCGCTGGCATGTTTTATAATCCTAGTTCGTCGATAATGCGGGCGAGAATAAAGTCGTTCTCGGTCAATCCTCCTGCGGCATGCGTGGTAAGGGTGAGTTTAACCTTATTATAATTTATAGTCATCATGGGATGATGGCCCTGCTCTTCGGCAATAACGGCGATCAAATCTAAGAAATACCTGGCTTCAATAAAATCTTTAAATTTGAATTCCTTAACTAGCTTTTTGTCTTCAACCAGCTCCCACCCGCGGTGCTGGGCGAGAAGTTTCTCGATCTTTTCTTTTGGTAAAGCTGCTGCCCCGCCCTCGCAGGGCTTGCATTTTACAGGCAACGCCTCTTGCGAGGGTGCCGAGGGATTTTTCAGGATTTCAACGAGATTCTTAAGCACATCGTCATAGTCAGGAGATTGCGTTATCTCGGGGACCAACTGAAAATATCGTATGGTATCGCTTTTATCAACGATAATTACGCTACGGCCTAAAAGATTAAGCTCCTTTATCAGCAACCCGTAATTTATCCCGAAGGAGGCGGTCTGATAGTCAGAAACTACCTGCACATTCTTTATATCAAATGTCTCGCAGAAGCGCTTTTGGGCAAAGGGAAGGTCTTTGCTTATCCCTACGATCACCACATCCGATGATAAACCAGATGCCCGCTTATTAAATTCCTTTACCTGCAGGTCGCAAACCGGCGTATCCAAAGAGGGGAAAGAAGTAAAGACTTTGATCTTGCCCTTAAAATCCGACAATGTCACCGGCTTAAGATCCTGCGAAACAACCTTAAAATCCGGGGCGCCTGT
>CAYGZJ010000201.1:0-2140 GCA_964354335.1 uncultured Planctomycetales bacterium
GATTCCAAGGCAACGCTGATGGAATCATGCGCGTGGGCGATCAAGAATATTCCATCGCCTCTTATCCTTATTGCCGGCGGTAAGGACAAGGGCGTTGATTACTCCGGGATCATTGAGGCAGGGCGGGGCAAGGTTAGGAAAATTATTGTTATCGGCGAGGCAAAACAGAAGATCCGTCAGGCGCTTTCTTGCGCGTTTGCGGTTGAAGAGGCTAAGACCCTGCCCGAGGCAGTAGAGGCCGCTTTTCGTCAGGCATCCAGAGGCGAGTATGTCCTATTGTCTCCGATGTGCTCCAGCTTCGATATGTTCTCTGACTATGAACACCGAGGAAGAATATTCAAGAGCGCTGTTCTGGCGCTAGAAAAGAGCGGTAAATAGGATGGCCAGGAACCTGCGCATAAATTTATTTACCGTCTCGGTAATCCTTATCTGTATAGGTATTGTCATGATCTATAGCTCTTCCAGTATCTATGCCTGGGAGCGCTACAAAGATGGTTTCTTTTTTCTGAAGAGGCATCTGCTCTTTTTGCTCATCGGTATTGTCCTGACATTCTTGGTAATGTGTATTGATTACCACAGGTTCAGGAGATTCGCCAAGCCGCTGCTTGCTATTTCTATTATTCTGTTGATCTTGGTTCTGATACCCGGTATCGGCAGGGAGGTTTCCGGAGCGCGGCGCTGGTTCCGTTTTAAAATCATCAGTTTTCAGCCTTCAGAACTGGCAAGCCTGGCAGTGATCATTTACATCGCTGATTTTATCGCCCGCAAAGGCGATCTGATCAAGACGTTCGTGCGTGGTTTTCTCCCCGCCATGTGTGTTTTAGGTTTCTGCGCGCTGCTTATTTTGGTTGAGCCGGATTTAGGCACGACCATGGCCCTTACCGTGGTGGTTTTTATTATGCTTTTTGTCGCCGGGACAAGGCCGGCGTATCTTTTGTCTTTGGTCCTGGCAAGTTTCCCCGCGCTCTACATCCTGATTTTTAGCGTTTCTTATCGCAGGGCAAGGATCATGGCATTTTTAAATCCCTGGCTGGACCCTAAAGGCAGCGGTTTTCAGATCATCCAGTCGCAGATCGCCATGGGTTCCGGTGGTTTATTCGGAGTAGGCCTTGGCCACTCAAAACAGAAACTATTTTTCCTTCCGGCTGCGCATACTGATTTTATTTTTTCGATTATCGGCGAGGAGCTGGGTTTATTGGGTACTCTGGGGGTGGTTATACTGTTCATCATTTTTATCCAGCAGGGGATCAAAATCATTAAGAGCGCACCGGATAAATTCAGCTATTTTCTCGCTTTGGGGCTTGTTTCCATGATTACGCTTAGGGCGGCGATAAATATCGGTGTTTCCTGCGGGGTGCTGCCGACTAAGGGATTGCCGCTTCCTTTTATCAGCTACGGAGGCTCATCATTTGTCTTTGACCTGGTGGCAGTGGGCATACTGATCAATATCGCCCGCACTGGTGAATATCCATGAGGATCCTGGTTGTTACAAGCGCAAGCGGCGGGCATATATTTCCGGCGCTGAGTTTCATTGAGGCGCTAAAGAAAAGGCAACCTGCGGCGCAGGTGCAACTGGTGTTGCCGCAGCGCAGCCAGAAACTTGGTATCTGTTTTCCGCAGGTAAACGTAAAATATATTGCTATTTCCGCGCTGCGCTTTAAGCCGGATTACCAGGGGATTCTGGCGATCGGCAGATTTCTAAAAGGGACCGCCCAAAGCGTGTTTGTGCTTACAGAATACCATCCGGACGTTGTCATAGGATTTGGGGGTATTGAGTCTGTTCCGATGATGCTTTTTGCCTGGCTTTTCCGGGTAAAAACTTTTATCCATGAGCAGAATGTCCTTCCGGGAAAAGCAAATAAACTGCTTTCAAAGTTTGTTGATAAGGTAGCCGTATCTTTTGAGGAGACAAAGGATGCTCTGCGAATCGCCAGGGAGAGCATCGTGGTTACAGGTAATCCTATGCGCATGGATTTAGGGCGCATAGAGAAGGCAAGGGCGCAGGAGTATTTCGGGTTTGACAAAAATAAGATAACCATTCTGGTGATGGGCGGCAGTCAGGGCAGCCATAGTTTGAACAGCGCCTTTATGAATATGCTGCGGTTGTCCAGAGAGCGCGGCAGGCTGCAGATAATTCATC
>CAYGZJ010000202.1:0-1982 GCA_964354335.1 uncultured Planctomycetales bacterium
CATGGTGATGCCAAACCTGACGTGCCGGTTGGTTTAAGCAAGGTCCCGTATGAGCTTGTCGAAGAGCTAAGGAATGCAAAAGAAAGGTTGTCATGAAAAAAAGCCACGAGTATTTTATGCGTCAGGCAATGCGGCTGGCCCGGAAGGCAAAAGGGATGACTTCTCCTAATCCGCTGGTAGGAGCGCTAGTGGTAAAAAACGGCAGGATCATCGGCAGAGGTTTTCATCAGCGCGCCGGAAGCGCCCATGCTGAGGTGTTAGCGCTTGATGAGGCCGGGCAAAAGGCAAAGGGCGCGACACTTTATGTGACGCTTGAGCCATGCACGCACTATGGCAAGACTCCGCCTTGCGTGGACCGGATCATCCGCAGCAAGGTCAAGGAAGTCGTTATCGGCATGATCGACCCGAATCCCATAAATAACGGTAAGGGGATGCGTATTCTTCAACAACAGAAAATCAAGGTGACCGTCGGGATTATTGAAAAAGAGTTGCGCGCGATGAACGAGAGTTTCTTTAAATATATCACCAAGCGTCTTCCGTTTGTCACGGTGAAGGTGGCGCAGTCGCTGGATGGCAAGATCGCTACCCGCAGCGGAGACTCTAAATGGATCACTTCTGATAAGTCGCGCGCCTATGCCCATCGCATGCGCAAGGATTTTGACGCGATCATGGTGGGAGTAAACACAGTTTTACGCGATAATCCCCGGCTAAGTTCCTGGTTTTCTAAGAAGCATCCTATAAAGATTGTTGTCGACAGCCAGTTAAGCACTCCGCCCCAGGCGAATCTGTTTTCCAATGATGCCGTGGTTATCCTGGTCACCCTGTCTACTCAGACCGGACAACAAACCGATAACCGTAAGGCGCTGACCGCGAAGTCTAAGATCCTGGAAGTTAAGGAGCGCTCCGGGCAGATTAACCTTACTGATATGATGAAGCGCTTGGCCGGGATGGGGATCACTAGCGTTTTAGTCGAGGGTGGCGGCATGCTTATCGGCTCTCTGTTTGACGAGAAGCTGGTAGACAAGATCATGTTTTTTATTAGCCCCAAGATCATAGGCGGCAAAGAGGCGATCGGTTCGGTGATGGGCAAGGGTATCGACCGCATAGAGCGCGCAGTTAAGCTTAAAGATTTAAAGCTCAGGCGGTTTGGAGAGGATATTTTAGTGGAGGCCGCGCTTACCTAATATGTTTTCAGGGATCGTTGAAGAATTGGGTAGTGTGTTAAGAATCTCCCGGCGGGGGAAAGTCTCCCTTCTTGAAATAAGGGCGCAGAAAATTATGGATGAGCTGGTAGTAGGAGACAGCGTTGCGGTAAACGGCGCCTGCCTGACGGTTGTGGCAACAGAGGGGGGTAGCGTTTCTTTTGAGGTAATGCCCGAGACACTCAAACTTACTAACCTTGGCCTTCTGCGCAGCGGCGAAAAAGTGAACCTGGAGCGCAGTCTTAGGGTGGGCGATCGGATATCCGGCCATTTTGTCAGCGGCCATGTCGATTGCATGGGTATTATCCGTAAGAAAGGTTATGTTGGCGGGAACTTGAGTTTCGAGATTGCCGTCCCAGTGGATGTTTCCAAATACTGTCTTGCCAAAGGCTCAATCGCCGTAGACGGCATCAGCCTTACGCTTACCGAAAGAAAACCCAATACATTCAGCGTTTACATAATTCCCCACACCCTGAAGAATACTACTTTAAGCTTCAGGACCCCTTCGGATAAGGTGAATATCGAATTTGATATTCTCGCCAAGTCCGGCCGCGCAAGATAGATTATGTTACGTTCTCTTTCTTGCTAATTTCTTTATATTTTGTTATAATATTTTATCTATATCGGGGCGTGGCTCAGTTTGGCTAGAGCGCAGCGTTCGGGACGCTGAGGTCACAGGTTCAAGTCCTGTCGCCCCGACCAAATCTAATGATGTAGTGGCTCAGTCCAACGCGCTATAAAATAGCGGTCGGGATTTGGCTAGAGCGCAGCGTTCGGGAC
>CAYGZJ010000203.1:0-1982 GCA_964354335.1 uncultured Planctomycetales bacterium
TTTACAAATTACAGAAATACAAATAATAATCTAAAGCGTATGCACTATCTCTTTTCCCAGATCCAAAAGCTTATTCGCACGCGCCAGATTCTTTGCCTCAGCGTAAATACGCATCAAAGGCTCAGTACCGGAACCGCGAAACATAAGCCAGCTTTGGTCTTCGGCGATAAGCTTGATGCCGTCGTAATCCTTGACCTCAACCACCTTCTTGCCAAGCAGATCCTTGGGCATCTTATCCTTACGCAGCTCTACTCTTCTTTCAAGATGTAAGTCCGCGCGCACATAATAAAACTTGCCGAACTGTTTTTCCGTCTCATTAAGAATCCTTAAGATGTTCTTGTTACGGTACACCATCATCTCGATCAATAACAATCCCGCGACGGTACCGTCTCGCTCCGGGATGTAGCCTTTGACACCCATTCCCCCGGCCTCTTCACCTCCGGCAATGACATCCTTAGTCTCCATAAGATTGGAAATATATTTAAAACCAACAGGTGTCTCATAAAGTTTGATATTCAGGAACTTGGCGATATTATCCATCATCGTGGTGCCGCAGATGGTCTTAACCAATCCGCCTGACCAATGCCTGTCCTGATTAAGATGCAAGGCTAAAAGCCCCAGTATTTTCTGCGGGTGAATAAATACTCCTCCGGGAGCAACCGCGGCGATCCTGTCCGCGTCACCGTCAAGGGCAATACCTAAATCGAATTTCTCTTTTTTAACCCGCTCTTTAAGCAGCTTTAAGTTATCCTCGACCGGCTCAGGCCTTCCGCCGTCAAAAGAAGGATTAATAGTGTTACGCATAAACTCCAGCTTGATCTTTGTACCCTTAAGGATCTCTTGCATAAAACTGTCCCCCGAGCCATACATCGCATCAAGCAGTACCTTAAACTTTTTGTTTTTTATTTTTTTAAGATCAATGTAGGAGCGGATAAATTTTACATAATCTTTTGAGAGGTCTTCTTCTTTTAGGACAGCGCTGCCGGTATTTTCCTCTTTTACCGGATTCTTGCCCATTAGCTCCTCGACTTGCTCGGTCACTTCCTGTCCCGCAGCACCTCCGGAAGGCATCTTTATTTTATAACCATTATACTCGGCAGGATTATGCGATGCAGTAATCATGATGCCTAGGTCCATTTTCTTAGTCTTTACCGCAAAACTTAACGCCGGTGTGGGAATCGGCCGGTCAGAAAGTATAACGTCAATTCCGTTATTCCTGAAAACTTCGCCTACGATCCTGGCAAAGCGGCCGGACATAAAACGCGTGTCAAAGCCCACCGCGATTTTCTTTCCGCTGCCCAGATAGTCAGCCGTTGCCTGAGCGACTATTTTTAAGTTCTTGAATGTGTACTGCTCGCCAATGATGGCCCTCCAGCCATCGGTACCGAATTTGATCGCGCTATCACTTTGCATGACGGATCCTTTCTATTGCCTGTTTAGTATTTTTTGCTCCGAAAATATAGGAACCAGCTGCCAGGACATTCGCTCCCGCAGCGATAACTTTACCTGCCGTGACATCGTTTATGCCGCCGTCAACCGCGATATCCCCCTTAAATATCGAACGCAGCTGCCTGATCTTAGAAATTACCGAGGGAATAAACGCCTGTCCGCTAAAACCGGGGTTAACTGACATAACCAGCACAAAATCCACGGAATTAAGCACCTTCCTGATTTTTTCAAGCGGCGTGGCAGGATTAAGCGAAACGCCTACCTTAACGCCCTTTCGCTTCAGGCGGATCGCCTGTTGCCGAAAACTTGCCGGTCCGATTGTCTCAATGTGCATTGTGATCATATCGCTTCCGCTTTCCACAAAAGCATCAATAAACTTTTCGGGATTCTCGATCATCAAGTGCACGTCCAGAGGTAGCCTGGTGACTTTATGCATATACTTAACTACGATCGGGCCAATAGTGATATTCGGGACGAAATGTCCGTCCATCACATCGATATGCAAAAGATCTGCTCCTGCCCTCTCGACTTTC
>CAYGZJ010000204.1:0-1953 GCA_964354335.1 uncultured Planctomycetales bacterium
AAAATCGCTTAAAAGCAATGCCCATTTCCCGGGGAAGCGCAGACTAAAAACCACACAGGCTACCAGGAGCAGATCCGGCCTGACCGTAAAAATCCTGAAATAATTCAAGAGTGTCAGCTGGATAAAACCCAACGCAAGTATCGCCAGAAAAAAATAAAATTTTCTCATTGCAGGACTACCAGCACTTCTTCAAGGTTTGACAGGCGTGCTGCCGGCCGGACTATTGCATAGCGGCTTAGCCCAGAAAATTCCTTCTCAATCTCAATAACGCTGCCGATAAGCAGGCCTTTTGGGCATGTCTGGTTAAGCCCGGAGCTGATAATAGTATCTCCTATCTTTATATCGGCGTCTTCCGGCAGATAGCGCATCATCAGATTTGTGCCCAACGTCCCGCAAATGAGTCCCTCCTGACGGCTGCGCTGTACCATTGCCGAAACAGCGAGATTCGGGTCATTGATCAACATGATCTTGCTGACCGACCCTGCAGACTCCATGACCCGGCCGATCAATCCCAGATAGCTCAACACCGGCATGCCTCGCGCTATCCCGCTGTCTGTGCCCCGGTCAATGATGATCAGCGAAGACCAGCTGTCCGGGGCGCGGCCGATGACTTTGGCGGGTATGACCTTAAACCCGGACTGTTGCTTTACCGAAAGCAAGTCGCCCAACCGCTGGTTCTCGCGGGATATCTCGCTTAAAGAATTTATTTTGTAGCGCAACAGGTTATTCTCTTTATTAAGTTTATCGTTCTCTAAGTAATTATAGTGATAGAAAATCAAACCGGCGACCTCGCGGCGCAACAGAGAAAAAATCTGCAACGGATTCTTAATGATCTCCAGTGCGCTTATGCGTGTTGCGGGGATTAAAACAACAAGGGACAAAAGGACGAATATAATTGCTGCGGAAATTATGAGGGTTTTCTTTTTGAAAGTAACCACATTTTATGCGGGATAAACCAGGCTAATTTTATGCGCGATTTTTAGGTGTGCATATCCGACTTTATCGGCACTGTGACTTTCCTAAGATAGCGTATTTCGTTTAGAACCATACCCGTACCTTTAACCACGGCGGTTAAGGGATCTTCGGCGATATGGACCGGCAGGCCGCTCTCTTCGGAGATAAGCCTGTCTATGCCGCGCAGAAGCGAACCGCCTCCGGCCATGACAATGCCATGCTCGATCAGATCAGCCGCTAATTCCGGCGGGGTCCTTTCAAGAGAGATCTTCGTAAGCTCCAGGATCGCGCGTATAGGCTCCTGCAGCGCTTCCCTGATTTCCTCGGAAGTAATAGTGACAGTCTTGGGCAGCCCGGCAACCAAATCCCTGCCCCTGACTTCCATGCTCATTTCCTCTTCAAGCGGATACGCAGAGCCGATCTTTATCTTGATATCTTCCGAGGTGCGCTCACCGACCATCAGATTATAAGTCTTCTTCAGGTATTCGATGATCGCATCGTCCATCTCGTCTCCTCCGATACGTATGGATTTGGAGAAAACCGTCCCGGCCAAAGAGATAACCGCCATTTCAGTCGTGCCGCCTCCGATATCAATGACCATGTTTCCAACAGGCTCCTGAATAGGCAATCCTACTCCGATTGCGGCGGCAATCGGCTCCTCGATCAGAAAGACTTCGCGGGCACCGGCGCGCTCAGCGGAATCCTTAACCGCGCGTTTTTCGACTTCGGTGATTCCGGAAGGAATGGCGATGACGATTCTAGGGCGCACTAAAACACGGCGATGATGCACCTTTTTGATAAAATAACGCAGCATCGCCTCGGTTATTTCAAAATCGGCGATGACACCGTCTTTCATCGGACGGATAGCGATGATATTTCCCGGCGTACGGCCAAGCATACGCTTAGCCTCTTCTCCTACTGCCAGAACATGGGATGTGCCGCGCTCGATAGCCACCACTGACGGCTCGCAAAGCACCACCCCCTCACCCTTCACATAGA
>CAYGZJ010000205.1:0-1910 GCA_964354335.1 uncultured Planctomycetales bacterium
AAGGATATCGGTGATAATCCCATGATCCTCTCGCGGGCAAAAGAGCTTAAAGACAACCAGGATTTCCGCCGGCTGCTTTGGCAGGCGCATCAGGCCAATAAAATGCAGCTGTGCAACCTTCTTGAGAAATGGCACCTCAAGCAGGATATCTTTACCGTCTGCTGGGCGCGGCGTATCGCCGCTTACAAGCGCCCCAGCCTTATCCTTTATGATTTAAAGAAACTGATCGATATCGGCCAGAAGGTCGGGCCGATGCAGATCATCCTTGCCGGCAAGGCTCATCCCAATGATAGCCTCGGCTTTACCTTTATCAACGAGATGATGGACAAAGTGGATAAGCTGGTCAATGATTATGATAATATAAAGGTCATCGTCCTGGAGAATTACGATATTCATGTGGCCAAGACGCTTGTTTCGGCAGTGGATGTCTGGTTGAATAATCCGCTGCCGCCGTTTGAGGCTTCCGGCACAAGCGGCATGAAGGCGATCCTGAACGGGGTGCTGCAGTTAAGTACTCTTGATGGATGGGTTGTCGAGGCCGGCGATATGGGTATCGGAAAGATCTTCGGGTAAAAGAACGGAGAGGGCAATATCGGCAACGAGATGGACCTGCATATGGAAAGCGATTCCAAGGAACTATATCAGGCGCTGGAAGAGATGGCCGCGCTCTATTACAGGACTAACAATAAAGGTAAGGTTGATTTTTCCTCTGATTGGCTGGATATGATGATAAATTGCGTAGTTGCCAGCTCCTATTTTAATACCTATCGCATGCTCGACCAATACAAGCAGCTGGTCTGGAACTTCCCCGCGACCTATCCGGCAATGGCAGCCCCTTAAGGGCGAGATTTTCGGACTAATAACTGTTTGGAATTAAAACTTATAAATCTGCATTGTTGAATTTTAAAGGATATTTTATTGTGGTGCGTAAATGCTGATCAGAAAAAAAATAAAAGTCGGCAGTAAGTATATTGATGCCTTAACGCTTAATTTAGGGACAAAGAACCTGATCATCCTTAGAGGAAGCAAGGGATATGTGATGTGCGGTTATCTGAATTTATCCGTTGCCAGGAAATTTAAGGACGCGGCAGTCAAGATAACCGGGATTACAAGCGTTGAAGAGGCGCTAAGGACGGTTGTAAAAACCTGTACTCCGGCAGCAAGGCTCCTGGGTATTCAAAAAGGCCAGCTGATTAGAGAGGTGTTAAAGGTTATTGCCTGATAAGGGAGAGAGAAAATGAAGAAAATAATTGTTTGTCTGCTGGGATTATTTTGCGTTTCATGTTTTATTATTTTTTCCGCAGCTTATGCCGCAGCTCCAAAACAGCTTACCTTTACTAAAACCGGCGATACAAAATATCCTGCTAAGCCTAAGAATGAACCGGTAGATCTCTTTTATTTCAGCAGCAAGCCGGATAAGCCTTACGATGAGATCGGAGAGCTCTCCGGAGATATCACCGGAGGAGTGCTTGACGATGTGCTCAAGGCAAAGACAAGGCAGGCCGGAGGTGACGCGCTGATTATCGCGGAAATTTCCACCCGGACAGAAAATAAGGCTACTAACTTAAGCGTTGAGCGCAGCTCACGGCCCAACCAGATAACACCGGTATACAGTCCGGGTTATTCCTACAAGATCTACACCGTCAAAGCCAAAGTCATCAAATACAAATAATCTTGGGGACGCTTCTGGGGGTCGTAACTCTTGATACTTCAAGTGGTTACAATAGCAAATCTCAATTTGTTCCGTAGATTTTTTGCCGCTTAGCAAATTCTATTTTGGTATTGTAACTGATTGTAATATAAATAGTTAAATAGGACAGAAACGTCCCCATGAAGATTGCGATAGTTGGTGCGGGAGTCGGAGGATTAGCAACTGCGGCCAGGCTTGCCAAGAGCGGCCATGCGGTTGA
>CAYGZJ010000206.1:0-1906 GCA_964354335.1 uncultured Planctomycetales bacterium
AAGCCACCGGTTATGGCTGCGTTTATTTTGTACAGGAAATGCTTAAGACCAGGGGCCAGAGCCTGGCGGGTAAGGTTTGCGCGGTTTCCGGATCAGGCAATGTCGCCCAGTATACCGTGGAAAAGCTGCACCAGCTGGGAGCCAAGGTCGTAACATTATCCGACTCCAACGGCTACATCTATGATAAAGACGGCATTGACCAGAAGGAATTGGCCTGTGTCCTGGAACTGAAGAATGTTAAGCGCGGCAGGATCAAGGAATGCGCCAAGGAATTCAAATGCGAATACTTCGATAATAAGAAGCCTTGGGATGTTAAATGCGATATCGCTTTCCCCAGCGCTACACAAAATGAGATCGACGAGGAAGACGCCAAGATATTAGTCAAGAACGGCTGCATTGCAATCGGTGAAGGCGCGAATATGCCCAGTACTCCCGGTGCCGTGGAAGTCTTCCAGAAAGCAAAGATCCTCTATGCGCCCGGCAAAGCGGCAAACGCCGGCGGTGTAGCGACCTCAGGATTAGAGATGTCGAAAAACAGCATGAGGTTGTCCTGGACCCGCGAAGAGGTGGACAGGCGCTTGCATGATATTATGATCTTGATACATGAGCAGTGCGTCAGATACGGCAAGGAAGGCAATTACATCAATTACGTAAACGGCGCCAATATCGCCGGATTCGTCAAGGTCGCTGATGCCATGATCGACCAGGGATTGGTGTAAAAACGGCTTGACATAACAATAGCCGTGTGTTAAGCTTTATTTAGTAGAGCACAAGGTCAGTGCTTTACAAGAAAGAACAAGGGGGCGTTCAAAAAAACGTCCCCTTTTTCTTTGCCTGGATTTTAGTGCAGCTTAACGGATAATGACGTCCTTTTTTAGCAAAGGCTTGCTAATCAAGGGCGTTTTTTATTGAGTCCCACCTATGAGGCGGGGAAAACAGTAAAGGGTGGTAAAGTTGAAAAAAGAGAACTTACGCATAGCTTTAGCGCAGATAAATTGCACAGTCGGGGACCTGGCCGGAAATTCCTCTAAAATCAGCCGCTACATCCGGATGGCTGAAGATTCCTCGGCTGACATAATCGCCTTTCCGGAGCTTGCCCTTACCGGATATCCTCCGGAAGACCTGCTGCTTAAGCCAAGTTTCATTGAAGATAATTTATCCGCCTTGAAAGGATTAGCAAAATCCGTAGGTGAGATTGTCGTAGTTTTGGGTTTTGTGGATAGAAAGGGTAAGGATATTTATAATGCGGCGGCAATTATTTATAACGGCAGAGTTTGCGGAATTTTCCAGAAAACGATCCTGCCTAACTACGGGGTTTTTGATGAAAAGCGATATTTTACTTGCGGTAAAAAGGCCCCGGTATTCAGGATGGGTAAGGCAATATTCGGAGTCAATATCTGCGAGGATATCTGGCATCTGGAAGGGCCCACAAAAGAGCAGGCCAAAGCCAGGGCGAAATTGATCATTAATATCAACGCCTCTCCGTATTATGCGGGTAAGGCCCTGGAAAGGGAAACGATCATCCGCAAGCAGGCCAGATTAAACCGCGCTTTTATCACCTATATAAATCTGGTCGGCGGACAGGATGAATTGGTTTTTGACGGACAGAGCATGGTGGTGGATGATAGGGGCAAGCTGATCGCGCGCGCAGAGGCTTTTAAAGAAGAATTACTTATGGTGGACCTGAAAATTCCGGGGAGTAAGTCAGCAAAAGCAAAATCAGCGATTACGATTACCGATAAACTGACTAGTAAGGCTAAGGCAATAATCGCAGGAAGAGTCCCCGGGTTGCTGGATCCGGTTACGGAGATCTATCAGGCCTTGCTTTTGGGGTTAAGGGATTATGTAACAAAAAACGGCTTTCAGAAGGTCGTAATCGGCCTAAGCGGCGGAATTGATTCTTCTT
>CAYGZJ010000207.1:0-1902 GCA_964354335.1 uncultured Planctomycetales bacterium
CTGTCGACCTCTTGAACCCCATTCAAGCGCTCTAGCCAAACTGAGCCACGCCCCGCCAAAATTATATTACTCCTCTTTTTTACTACGGTTCATTAAATCTTTGAAAGTCTTAAGTGGAGACTTATTTTTATGAAGGACCAGGTACACCTCATTTATTATCGGCAGATCAACTTTGCATTTACGGCCTAAGGCGTACGCTGATTTTACGGTAGGCACGCCTTCCGCGATCATCTGCATATGCCGCGCTACCTGTTTCAGCGATTTACCTTTTCCGATCTGCTCTCCCACAAACCTGTTTCTGCTGTAAGGACTGATGCAGGTGGTCACTAGATCCCCCAGTCCGCTTATCCCCGCGAAAGTCTTTGCCTTTGCTCCCATAGCATAGCCTAAACGTGAGATTTCAGCCAAGCCCCGGGAAAGAAGGGCAGCTTTTGTATTGGTGCCAAATCCTAATCCGTCTGAAATACCACAGGCGATGGCGATGATATTCTTGAGGCTTCCTCCCAGCTCAACACCGATCACATCCTCATTTGTATATATCCTGAATCGTTGGGTCATGAAGATATCCTGAAGCAGGCTGCGAATTTTCTTATCGTGTGACGCGACAACCGCCACTGTCGGTACCCCATAAGCGACCTCGTGCGCTATGGTCGGCCCTGAGAGCACCGCGAATTTAACATTTCCCAGCTCCTCGTGAACAACCTCAGACATACGCTTTAGCGTCCCGATCTCGATTCCTTTGGTAACGCTTAGATAAACGGCATTGCGGGGATAAGATGTTTTATGTATCTTTTTTAGAACATCCCTCATGTACTGCGATGGCGCTGCTAAAACAATGACCTGTTTATTATCCAGCGCCTGCCGCAGGTCCGCGCTGATACAGATCTGCTTTGGAATTTTCACCCCGGGCAGAAACTTATCGTTAACCCGGGTCTTATTCATTTTTTTGACATAATCTGCAAATGTCCCCCACAAAGTGACCGGATATCCTTTTTGCGCAAGCAGAATCGCCAAGGTAGTCCCCCAGCCGCCATCACCAAGTACCGCTATATTTGTCTTTTTCATCGTTTATTTTATCTCAAGATTATTTTTTCCGGTTCGAAGTTTAGCCAGGTCCCAGGCATAATCATACAGGTGTAGGCCTTTACTTACCGCGATAATCTCTCCGTCTTCCACACCGATCTCGCTGGCCATGTATTGCTTGACCAACTGCAGTCCTCCGCAATTGGAAGGAAACCCTCCCCAGAGATCCCAGGAGCGGAAATATAAAATAAAGTGCAGTTTTCCGTAGCGAATGCGCGTATCGATCAGCCGCAGGCACGGGGGGTCGACTAATTTAATATCCGAAGGCATTCCGATTTCCATGATCGCCTGATTTGTGCCATGCCCCTGCTCTTTGTAAATCCTGATCACCTCTTCAACCTGGTTTACGGCTAAAGGCATTTCCCGCACCATCTCTTTGCCGTTGACTATCTCTTTAAATTTAACTTTTGGCTCAACCAGGCGTTCTCCGTACGTATAATCCTCAGTTTCAGTCTTGGTGCCGGTAAGCAGATAGCTTAAATATCCCTGGATGTAATCCATGTCCGTAGGTACTGGTATAGACATCCCTTCCGGAATTATAGGAATGATTTGATGCGCGGGTTTACGAACCCGAATAGTGACAAAATCAAACTCCAGCCGTTTTTGCCCCTCGTAACTTCCGCGGGTAATCGTATAGACATGCCCTTTTTCAAGAATTGCGGATAGACACTGAAACCAGGCGTCGTCTAAGTCGAAAGCGTCGATAAATACAGGTTCGAGAAATTCTCGTTGCATAAGTTAGATTCCTTTATTTTGGAGCGGGAGATCGGAATCGAACCGACATATATAGCTTGGAAGGCTATTGTTCTACCATTGAAC
>CAYGZJ010000208.1:0-1874 GCA_964354335.1 uncultured Planctomycetales bacterium
ACGATAGCGCTCAGAGGTCCTGCCCCCGTATACCTGAGAATATATATCGCTGGTAAGATCAAAATCCTTCTGTTTGTTTATCTGATAAACCGCGTAAGTGCGGCAGACAATCGCCTGTGCCATTAAGGATTCCATCGGCCAATAATGCGAAACCTCATGGTAAAGAATGCCTGTGATGTAATCTTCCAGTTCTATGTCATTAGTGACCAAAAGCCGATCATTATTTTTTTTCACAAAGCGGATATAGCCGCGGAAAAGCCTTCCGTTTATACTTAGTATTTCCGGATCATCGCAGCGGATAAGAAGCCTGCTTGTTCTTGTCTGTATTGAGCCAAGCAGGATCCCCTCGTTATTTGCGCTGACAATGCCATCTAAAGACTTGGCGTGCAAAATCGGAATATTTCTTTCCAGATCAACCGCCTCAAAGAAACCTTTTACTTTAAGCCGTAGTGATGCGACATCCTGGGCAATAGCCACGCGCACAAATACAGGCTCCTTGGCAAAGGCCTGCTGCGTCAAACAGCACAGCCCAATCATCAAGGGGACGCTTCTGGCCATCGTAACTATATGAGATCTAAAGTGTTGCAACAGCATATTTGAATTTCCCCTTCGATGAATCACTTCACGCCTTTTTTGCGTAACGCTCTATCTCGGAATAAATACATCCGCAATACTTCTGGCAATAGATGCCCTTGGTCTTTGCCTGATCATGCGCCTTGCGAAAACCCGGACGGAAATCTTCGTAATAAAATTCTACCCCCTCTTCCCTTGAGATATCAGCACCGATTTTCTTAAGCGCTTCCTGATCCTGATAAGGGCTGACTAAAAGTGTGGTGGTAAAATGCGTACATCCTTTATCCTTTGCCGCACGCGCGGTCTTCTTAAGCCGCAGCCTCCAGCATATTTGGCACCTATCCGGAGCAAACTCCTTGCTATTGACAGCCTGAAAGAATTCCTGCGGCCCATAATCAGGATAATCCACCTCTAAATCGAACTTTAAATCCTCAATCGCCTGTTTTCTGCTCTTATACTCCTGAAATGGATGAATATTCGGATTATAAAAAAATGCCGAGACAGAAGACCCATTTTCCAGCAATCTTTCCAAAGGATAAATCAGGCATGGAGCACAACAAGTATGCAAAAGAATTTTCATGCGCAGTAATTTTGATTTTAGTTTTGTAACGTATTATATTTCAAGGGGTTAAAAGGCAGGGAAACGTCCCCTATTTTAGTTCATTACGGAAGATTTCGTCGTAAATATCCAGGACCCCTTCGCGCTCAAGATGAAGGAAATGTCCGGCGTTCTTTACGATCCGGATTTCACAATCCGGAATCTGAGAGGCGAGAAATTTGACATCCTCAAAATCAATAATCGTATCCCTTTCCCCGTGCAGTAGTATCGTCCTGATATTAATGCTTGGTAAATCAATCAGCGAACTTAGTTCCTGGGTGGAAATAACAAATAAACCGTGCTCATAAAATGAACGCAGATTTTCCTTGCTCATAGTGCGGAATTGAGTCATGATCTTCTGCTTGATATTCTCAGGCAGATCCTGACCGAAACTTTGTATCAGGGTATGGGCCATTTCCTCCCGCTTTTCCTCTTCGATCTCTGCGCCCTTTTTAATAGTCTCTATCATCTGCTTATTCGGCCGGGTCCCGATGCTTGCCAGTATAAGCCTTTTTAAATTCAGCTGCTTCTTCGCCGCAAAGGCAAGCGCTACCACCCCTCCCCAGGAAGCAGCGCAGAGCAGAGTATCGCGCTTTACCTCTACCTTATCTATTACTGCCTTAAGTATCTGAACCTGTTCATCCAGAGACGGCTGCGCTATTCCGGAAATAACTTTAGCCTTGCCCTGGCCGGGAAAATCAAA
>CAYGZJ010000209.1:0-1825 GCA_964354335.1 uncultured Planctomycetales bacterium
TGTAGCTCAGACGGAGTTATCCCTGAGCGCAGAATACATAAGCACTACTAAGCCCGACGTAGTCATTATCGATTCGATCCAGGTGCTCTTTGATCCCAATATCAGCTCTTCTGCCGGAAGCGTAAGCCAGGTGCGTGAGTGTGCCGGAGTCCTGACCCAGATAGCAAAGACTACTGGCACATCGATCTTTATAATCGGGCATGTCACTAAAGAAGGTTCTATTGCCGGTCCGCGCGTGCTTGAACATATTGTGGACACCGTGCTTTATTTTGAAGGGGATCGTTTTTCTCTTTATCGCATCCTGCGGGCAGTCAAGAATAGATTCGGCTCGACAAATGAGATCGGTGTTTTTGAGATGGGGGCTGAGGGGCTAAAAGAAGTGCGTAATCCTTCCGAGATATTTCTCTCGGAGCGGCCCAAAAATGTTTCCGGTTCAGTGGTTGTGCCGGTACTGGAAGGGACCCGTCCGCTGTTGGTGGAGATCCAGTCTTTAGTAAGTAAATCGAATTTCGGTTATGCGCTGCGCCGCGCGCAAGGGTTCGATTATAACCGCTTAAGCCTGTTAGTGGCGGTTTTGGAGAAAAGGATCGGCCTGCACCTTGAGGCCGAGGATATCTTTGTCAATGTCGCCGGAGGCATAAAGATCGATGATCCGGCAGCGGACCTTGCCGTGGCTGCGGCAGTGGCTTCGGCTTTCCGTGAGCAGATGATCATGCCGGAGGCGGTTGTGTTAGGAGAGATCGGGCTTGCCGGCGAGATCAGAAGCATCACGCAGGTCATCCTGCGCATCAACGAAGCGGAAAAATTGGGTTTTAAGCATTGCATATTGCCCGCGAATAACTGCAAAAACCTTGAGCTTAAAAAAGTGAGCATTGAATTGATCCCCGTGGCATCATTAAAAGAGGCGTTAGATATTTTATTAGGCCTGTCTAATGGCAGGCAGGGAGGAAAGTAATGAATTTATTATTTGCGCGTATTCTTTTTCTTATCGGCAGTATCCTGGTGGGTTACCAAAGCCTTCTTGTGCACAATAACGGGTTATTAGGTGGTTTGATCGGAGCGGTTGTCGCTTTAGTCATTATTTTATTGGAGATCGGCATGCGCAAGGTTTCGGTGCGCGGGCTTTCCAGCTGCGTTTTCGGTTTACTGCTCGGCCTTATCATGGCAAAGTTGGTTATCGATGCCTTTAGCATTGCTCCCTTGCCTGCTGAGACTATTTCGATTCTGCGCGTGGCAGTTACGCTTATCTTCGCTTATTTCGGTATGGTTATCGGTCTGCGCGGTAAAGATGAGTTTAATGTCATCATTCCCTATGTTCGTCTGCGCCGCCAGGATCAATCCGAGGAAGTGACTCTTCTGGATACCAGCGTTATCATTGACGGAAGGATCCTGGATATCTTTAAGACCAAGTTCCTCGAGGGAAAAGTCATTATTCCGCGTTTTGTCCTGAAAGAATTGCAGCAGATCGCTGATTCGACTGATTCGAACAAGCGCCAGCGCGGACGCCGGGGCCTGGAGATCCTGCATACCATCCAGAAAGACGCGGGCCAGGTCATCTCTATCCATGAGGAGGAATTTCCGGAGACCTATGAAGTTGACGCCAAGCTGGTGCGGCTGGCAAAGCTCTTGGAAGCAAAGATCATGACCGTGGATTTTAATTTAAACCGCGTGGCGACCTTTCAGGGGATAAAAGTCCTCAATATCAATGAGTTGGCCAACGCTTTAAAGCCGGTGGTTTTTCCCGGAGAGCAGATGCAGATCAAGCTCTTGAAAGAAGGCAAGGAGCATAATCAGGCAGTCGGTTATCTAGAGGATGGCACGATGG
>CAYGZJ010000210.1:0-1822 GCA_964354335.1 uncultured Planctomycetales bacterium
TACGACTCTGGTATTGTTTCTAGCTATCTGCCTTTATCTGGCAAAAAACTTCGCAATTTTATCCCCGAAAATCTTGACGACATCATTGTAGCTGACTACAACCGCCAGGGTAATGATCAAACTCATCCCGACCTGAGTCAGAAGATTCTCGGCCTTAGCACTTAGCGGCTTTTTGCGTATTTTCTCAATCCCTAAAAGCACGATATGGCCGCCGTCAAGGATGGGAAGCGGCAGCAAATTAAAAATCGCAAGGCTAACACTCAAAAGTGCCAGAAAATGGATCAAGGGAATTATTCCCAGGCTTGCCATCTTAGAGGTTAGCATAAAAATTCCTATAGGCCCGCTGACTGATTCGCGCACCGAGATCTTTCCGGTAAGCATCCGCCACAGGCCCTTGTAGGTGATCACTGTCAGTTCTCCGGTCTTTTGGATCCCCAAAACAAAAGACTGGAAAATGTTATGCCTGACAGTCACTATCTCATCGGCAGGAGTGATCCCTAAAAGACCAATGCTCTTTTTCTCTCCCAGAGGATCATCGACTTTTTTCTCCTGTATGTCTACCAGGATCTTGAGCCTTTGGCTGCCGCGCTCAACCGTAAGTTCTACGATAGTGGTTTCTTTCTTGGAATGGATCTCTTTTTGCAGATCTTCAAAGAATTGCACTGACTTGCCGTTTATGGCAAGGACCTTATCGCCGATCTGAACACCGGCATTCTTGGCCCCAAAACCATCAAGCAGTCCGCCGACTTTGGTGGTAAACTGCGGATATCCAACGCAAAAAATAAACCAGAAACAAAGGATACCTAAAAGATAGTTAAGCAATGGCCCAAAGAATATTATCTTAAAACGCTGCCACGCTGATTTTGACAAGAACTCGTCAGGCTTACCGGTGTATTCCTCCCGGTTGTCTCCGGCCATCTTAACATAACCGCCCAGCGGAATAGAGGCTATCCCGTATTCCGTATCCTTAACTTTCTTCTTTAGGATCTTTCTGCCGAAACCTAAACAAAATTCATCCACACGTACACCGCAGCGCTTAGCCATAATAAAATGGCCAAATTCATGCACCACGATTAAAACACTTAAAACAACCAGAAAAATAAAAAGTGTAAACATAGGGTTAATTCACGTTGGCGATAATGCCAAATGCCTCTGTTTTCGCCCAGCGGTCAGCTTCTTTGATATCCGCAAGACTTGGTGTTCGCAGGATACGATGCCTGCGCATCACTTTCTCAATGACCTTAGGAATAGCGATAAACTTAAGCCTTCCCTTAAGAAACTCCTGGACGCTTACCTCGTTTGCCGCGTTCAATACCGCCGGCAGAGTCCCCAGCTCCCTGGCTGCCTGATACGCCAGCCCCAGGCACGGGAAACGTTTAAGATCAGGGCGCTGGAAATGAAAAGTCCCTAACTTCTCAAAATCAACATGCGCCAGGTTGCTTGGCAACCGCTCAGGATAAGTTAGCGCGTACTGAATGGGAATACGCATATCTGTGACGGAAAGCTGCGCCAGGATCACTCCGTCAACGTACTCCACCATCGAATGAATGATCGCCTCCGGATGGATCAGTACCTTGATTCTGTCGCTGGGCACATCAAAAAGAAACATCCCTTCCAGAAGCTCAAGCCCCTTATTCATCAGCGTCGCTGAATCAACGGTGATCTTCTTACCCATCTTCCAACGGGGATGCTTAAGGACCTTTGCAACCGTTATGCTTCTTAATTCCCGCAGGCGCGTATTTCTTAAAGGGCCTCCGGAGGCGGTCAGGAAAATCCTGGACAGCTTGGATCTATCATTTCCTTCCAGGCATTGCCATATAGC
>CAYGZJ010000211.1:0-1803 GCA_964354335.1 uncultured Planctomycetales bacterium
CAATGGCCTACGGCTGGGTGCCGGACATACCTGACCAGCGAGATTATCTCTACAGCGCGATAAAGCCGGTCATCGTGCGGCCGAAGAGGGCGGATCTGAGGGCGGGGTGCTCTGAGATCGAGTATCAGGGCAAGCTCGGAAGCTGTACGGCCCAGGCGCTGGCAGGGAATATAGAATTCCTGGATAAAAAGATCGATTCCGAATACACGGACGTGAGCCGCCTCTTCATCTATTACAATGAAAGAGCGCTCGAGGATACGATCGATTATGACGCGGGCGCATCGCTTCGGGACGGCATAAAGACGCTGAAGAACGACGGCGCCTGCCACGAAGATGCCTGGCCGTATATAATCTCGCGATTCGACAAGAAACCGCCCCAAAAATGCTACACGCAGGCGAAGCAACACCTTATACAATCCTACCACAGGCTCAATACCATATCCGAGATGCTGACCTGCCTTGCCGAGGGCTATCCCTTCGTATTCGGCTTTGCCGTGTACGAGAGCTTTGAATCCGAAGAGCTGAGACGGACGGGCATCGTCCATATGCCTAAGAAGGGCGAGAGGGCCTTGGGCGGTCACGCTGTCATGGCAGTTGGCTACGACCAGGCCAGGAAGCGGTTTCTCGTGCGCAACTCATGGGGAACAGGCTGGGGCATGGGAGGATATTTCACCATGCCGTTTAAGTATATCGAGACGCTTGCCGCGGATTTCTGGACGATCCGGCGGTAAACCAGATTCGAATCGAAATAGGGCCCTAATTCCCTGATCGGATCGAGAAAATCTGCGCTACCAAAATAGTTTAATTAATAACTCGATTTTTGTGCTATAATAAATTTTAATGGAAAAGACAAAGCTACAGTGGGATATGCTGGATGATGGACGGCGTGCCCTACTTCCCGGGCTAAAATTCTTAAAAAACAGCGGTTTTTACTTAGCCGGCGGCACTGCTCTCGCTTTACAAATAGGGCACCGCATCTCGGTGGATTTTGATTTTTATAATCAAAATAAATTCAACCCAACTAAGATCTATCAGGATTTTCAGGCACAAAAACCGTCGAAAATACTGCTTGGCAATACGGCGGAAGACACTCTTTTCCTGGAAATTAACGATATTGCCATAAGCCTTTTTACTTACAGCTATCCTTTGCTTAAACCATTAAAAAATAGCGAAAACCTGAATATCGCCTCGCTGGAAGATATCGCGGCAATGAAATTGATCGCGATCATTCAAAGAGGGGTCAAAAGAGATTTTATAGACCTTTATTTTTTAGCGCAAATTCTTGGATTAGAAAAGATCATGAGCTTAACAAAGAAAAAATATGCCGGTTTTAATAAATATCTCGCCTGCCAGGCATTAGTTTATTTTAAGGATGCCCAAGGAGAAAAAGCAGGAGAAGTAGAATTAATAAAACCGCTTAGCTGGGAGAAAGTAAAAAAGTACCTTGAGTCGGAGGTTAGGCAGGTGAAGAAAGGGTGGAGTCCTCATGAGGAATAAGCCGATCCCTAAATTTGTGGCACCCTGCCTGTGGTCCTGCGATATAAATAAACTTGATATTCAAAAGGATAAACAACTGATTATCACTCAAGTGTTAAATTATGGCGACGAAAAGAGAGTGCGGTGGCTTTATTCAGCCTATAGCGAAAAGGACATTAAAAACGTGGTTAGCCACCCTGATCGGGGCCTGTGGTTTGATAAGGTTTTAAATTTCTGGGAAAAAATATTGAATGTCCGCATACCAAAAAAAACCCGCCAGAAAGCAATATTTGATATAAATCCTGTTTTCAAATAAATAGGGACAAA
>CAYGZJ010000212.1:0-1799 GCA_964354335.1 uncultured Planctomycetales bacterium
AATCTGGTAAAATCCTTAAAGTTAATAATTAGCAAGTTGATGAGGTATAATGGGATTTGTTCTTCCAGTAAAGTATTAATCTTGGTACGGATCTGGCTATCCAGAATTTCGCTGGTAAA
The DNA here is from genome assembly GCA_964354335.1 of uncultured Planctomycetales bacterium. Classification (GTDB taxonomy): domain Bacteria; phylum Omnitrophota; class Gorgyraeia; order Gygaellales; family Profunditerraquicolaceae; genus JAPLLR01. The sequence continues at coordinate 120 of CAYGZJ010000212.1, forward strand.
GAAACATGGCAAGGTAAAATAGAACCTGCTGCCGATCCCTAATTTTGATTCTACCCAAACCTCACCGCCATGCAAGGTTACCAGTTCCCTGACAATTGAAAGGCCAAGGCCTATCCCTTTGTTTTTCACTACTTGTGGGTGGTCTACCTGAATAAAACGCTGGAAGATTTTCTCTAAATCCGCCTGTGCGATCCCTACGCCGGTATCAAGCACGCCTACGCGCACTTTATCCTCAAAGACCTTCAGTTCTACCTGTATCGTGCCCCCTTTTTCCGTAAACTTGATGGCATTATCAATCAGGTTAGAAATAATTTCATTGACGCGCTCCGGGTCAAGAAAAATATTCGCCTCCGGGCTAGGCAGCTTATAGGATAACTGGATGCTTTTTTCCTGAGTTACTCTTTGATAATAGCCGGCAGAGTCGCTGATCAGGTCATTTAAATTTACCAGCGTATAGCGTAAGTTTACTTTCCCTTTTTCCAGGCGCGAGATCTCCAAAAGCTCCTCGATTGTCCTTCTCAAGCGCTCCGCGTTATTATGTATAGCGGCTAATAATTCTTTCTGTTCCGGGTTGACCTCGCCGCGTACGCCTTCTAATACCAGCGAAACCCCTTCTTTAATTATTGCCAACGGCGTCTGTAACTCATGAGAGACTAGCGATATAAAATCCGATTTCATCCTATTCAGCTCTTCTAAGGCCTGCAGTTTTTTCCTCAGCCGCTCCCCCTCCTGTCTCAAACGGTCAACCTGGAAACGGTTGGTGATATCGCGGGTGATCCCGACCAATCCCACAATCCTGCCTTTATTGTCGTAACGGGGAATTTTTGTCGTAGAAACATAATTGTCTATTCCGTCGGCGCGCGTCGACCTTTCTATCTTATCGATAATCGGCTTGCCGGTAGTCATCACATACTCATCGTCCTTGGCCATTAAAAGCGCACGCGACCTACCGTGAATATCAAAGTCGGTCTTTCCTGCCACTTGTTCCGGCTCAAGCCCCAAGCCGCGGGCATGCGCCTGATTAACCAAAACCAGCGTTCCCTTTCTATCCTTAAAATAGATCACGTCGGGAATAGAATCCATCAGGCTTTGTAATAGTTCGTATTTCTGGGTAAGGTATTTATAAGTAGCTTTTTTCATTTTATCCTCACTATGTATTTATCGGCGATTTTTTTTAACAATGCGAACTTAAAATTATTCTCTCTGGCGATACGCTCGGCATCCTCAAAACCCGCCTTATTCAGGATGCCGTAAGTAACCGGTTGGGCCTTTAAGAAAGGCACGGCTTTTTCTTCAATATCCAGAAAAGGGATGGGGTGCTTGCTAAAAAAGGGCGTGCCGCGGATATTCAACACTGCCACGTCCTTGTCGGTGTTGAAACGCACCCCGCGCACAAAGGCCTTGGAGCTGATAATCGTCGTCTGGGGATGGTAATTTTGCACCAGGTAATCGCAGGCTGCCTTACTTGAAACATACCCCTCAAACTGCGCATGCGAAAAAAAGAAGAATAAAAGCATTAAAGGCAAGGGCAGCGTCAAAAGCACTATCCCGGAAAAAAACTTACGCCGTAAAATAAATACCAAGTTTACCGCTAACAGTAAAGTCATGAATCCGGCAAAAATAATTACCGGCTGCTTATCGGATATGTATTTGGAAAACTGAAAGGTGCTGACGACCAAG
>CAYGZJ010000213.1:0-1763 GCA_964354335.1 uncultured Planctomycetales bacterium
TTGTCGATGAGCTTAATGACAAAAAGGTGCTTAAAATGATAGCGGAAGGCAGGCGAGCCATACGTAAAGGCGCGCGCGGGAGACTCCTTTCCGATTCTTTGAAAAAAAGAAGAAGGCGAGCCTAAAATAAGGAAATAGGGGCAGCGCCCTGTAGGCGCAGAGCGAATGGCGCAATGGGCAGGCAGGGAGGGCTTGACAAAATAGGTGTTTTGGGGTATACTTTAGTTACTAAGCGTCAATAACATAGCTAGTTAACGCATAGTATATTATTTAAACGGGTTAACATGAGAAAAGATGAAATAATACAGGTACTTCAACCGTGGAATATGTGGCAGGGTGAGCCGAGCAAGGGCTTCATCAGGCCGGTCTATTTTACGAGGTTAAAACAGTTCTTGCGGGACAACCAGGTCGTGACGATTACCGGCCCGCGTCGTGCGGGGAAGTCGTATATTATGCGCCAGGCGATGTCCGACCTTATCAAGAACGGTGTGCCGCCGGCCAATATTTTGATGGTCAATTTTGAGGATTCCCGCTTCGAGAGCCTTAATGTTCAGGTGATCGACCAGATCTACGACACATACCTTGAATTTCATGCGCCCAATGGCGAACAGTATATTTTCCTGGATGAGGTTCACCTGGTCCCTAAGTGGGAGAAGTGGGTACGGCGGATGCATGAGCTCAGGCTGGCTAAAGTCGTTGTTTCCGGATCTAACAGCGAACTTTTGAGCCGCGAGTTCGGAACCGCGCTCACCGGCCGGCACCTTAACCTGGATGTCCTGCCCCTTTCTTTCAGCGAATACCTGGCTTTTAATAATTATACGGTGCGCCAGCAGAAGGATAGCGTGCTTGATGCCGTCACGATCAAGGGGCATCTGCGTAAATACCTTGAGAATGGCGGTTTCCCCGAGGTAGTTTTATCGGAATCCAAGAGAGAGATCCTGCTCAATTATTTTGACGACATTCTCTATAAAGATGTGATCCGGAGGTTTAAGATCCGGAAAGAAGAGGGGCTCAAGTCTCTCTTTAAGTACTACTTGAGTAATATAGCATCGCATGTTACCTTTACGTCGCTGGCAAAATTTTTAACGCTGTCCCATGATTCCATAGAAAGATTTTCGGGCCACCTGGAACAGGTGTACGCGATCTCTCTTGTTAAATATTTTTCATTCAAAGTCAAAGAACAGGAGAAGAATCCCCGGAAATTTTATGCGTACGATACGGGCCTGTGTAACGCTGTGGGGTTCCGTTTTAGCGATAACTGGGGCAAGCTTGCGGAGAACGTTGTGTTTTTGGAATTAAAAAGAAGGCGGCAAAATACTCCGCAGATGGAGATTTATTACTGGAAATGCGATAAAGAGAAAGAGGTTGATTTTGTCATCAAAGAGGCCTTACGGCCGAGCGAATTGATCCAGGTTTGCTGGGACGCGAGCGCGATAAAGACGCGCGAGCGTGAGACGAAGAGCCTTCTGAAGGCAATGTCAGAATTCAATATTAATGAGGGACTGATCATTACGGACGACGAAGAGGGGGAGCAAAAAGAAGGCGATTTCATTATTAGATTTATTCCTCTGTGGAAGTGGTTATTGCGGGAAGAGATAGGGAAATAGGGGACAGCGCCCTATTTAAGTGTTTGGCATAGCGCATGGCGCATAGAGAGAGGTTATTGAGTTATTAAGTTATTGGGTTATTAAATAGAAAATGAGATACGCAATGGCCTACGGCTGGGTGCCGGACATACCTGACCAGCGAGATTATCTCTACAG
>CAYGZJ010000214.1:0-1703 GCA_964354335.1 uncultured Planctomycetales bacterium
GAGATTCAATCAACAACCTTTACATGAAAAAATCAATGTGGCCAAATTATGGTTTACCGCTTCAATAAAATTTAGCAAGTGGCGTGAAGCCGTGCTTCGTTATGCCGCGTATCTTGATTATCTTGAAAAAGTAAAAACCGGAGATTACGGCAAAGGTCCGATGAAGGCTTTTAAATATGGCGCAAGCAAGGCTTCTGAAGTAGAGGGATTGAGTGATCCTAAAGACAAGGCCGCTAAGCTCGCTACCGATCTACTCGGTGATTATGGCTCTATAAGTCCATTAGGTGGTAATTTAAGACAATATCTTATACCCTTCTGGTCCTGGCATGAAATCAATATAAAGCGATATAAGAGGCTTTTTGCCAATGCTATGTATGAAGGTGGCAAAGGACCGGACAAAGGTAGGGTTGCCGGGGCCGCAGGGGCGTTGGCTGCAGGCTATTCGGCTATGCTAGCTGCAAGGTGGGCCATAAGATTTATGATGTTATATTTGATGATGCAACTTTGGAATAATCTCATACATCCTAACGAAGAGGATCAAGTATCAGAATACGACAAGAGAAAAGGTCATATTATATTAGGTAAAGATGAAAAGACAGGAGAATTACTAGTCAGGCGCGGACAGGACGCCTTTGGAGATTTCGCGGAATGGTTTGGATTAAACAATCTTCCTGGACTGATACAGAAGGTTGCGGATAAGAAGATCACCATACAAGACCTAGCTATTGAAATGGCAAAGTCCCCAGCCAATAAATTCTTGAATGGTATATCGCCTTTTATACAAGTTCCAATAACTTTAATGACTGGCCGAAAGTTTTATGAAGATTTTACTAAGCCAGTTACAGTCCGTGATAAGGGCGCTGTTATAGCGGATACTTTACAAGTAAGAGGGTTATACAGCAGGGCTACTGGAAAACCAACTAAAGGCACAATGTTTGATGAAGTAGGGCGCGCTTTTATATCCCGTCAAAATCCTGATGAAAACGCTTATCGATATATACAGGATCAAAAACGCGCCTTCTTGGAAAAACAAGGCAAGGGTGGATCTGGAGATTTTTATTCACCGCGCACTCAACTATATTCAGATTATAGAAAAGCCCTATCTTTCAAAGATATGAAAGCTGCAAGAGAAGCTATGATTAAATTAAGAAGGCTTGGCGCTACGTCAAAGGATATTTTAAAAGCGAGAGCAACGGCGAGTCCTCTGTCTATGTTGTCTACGCGCGACAAACTATTATTTGTGAAAAAGTATTTATCTCCAGAAGATCGGGATAAACTTAAAATGGCGATGCGATATTACAATAAAGTATTCTTAGGAAAATATCAGAAATAAGTGGACAAAATCAGATTTATAGTGTATACTCTTTAGCGTAGTTCAAAAAAGGAGATACAAATGAATACAAGACCGCTCAGCATGACAAGTTTTTTTATTATCTTTTTCTTGATCCTGGCGACAATAACTTGTCAGTCCTTCGGGGCTTCGCTGAGCGGCGGCCAGGGTCAACTCTTTTCTAACGAACAGATTGCTTCCGCTATATATAAAGCAGAGGGCGGCGCAAAGACTTCTCATCCCTACGGAATCCTTAAACATTACAAACATACGACAGCAAGACAAGCCTGTTTGAATACCATAGCCCACGCAAGGCGAGATTTTAAGGGTGGAGATTTTATCGTGTTCTTAGGTTCGAGATATTGCCCGGTTG
>CAYGZJ010000215.1:0-1691 GCA_964354335.1 uncultured Planctomycetales bacterium
GCAAGTGGTAAAGATATCATAGCTAGACTCTTCTTTGCTAGGAAAACCGCTGCTGCCCTGATATTGCCGCAGGGTAGAGAAGGTCTTGTTTCTTCCGGTTAAGATTTTATGCGCGTAGGCCTGGTGCCCCACATCAAAAATTATCTTATCGCGTGGCGTATCTAAACAATAATGCAAAGCCATAATTAGCTCTACCGCCCCGAGGCTGGAGGCAAGATGGCCTCCGCAAGAAGATACAACCTCCGTAATCCTGCTTCTTACCTGGGTGGCTAATTGCGCCAGTTCCTCTACGCTTAACTTTTTTAAATCCTGCGGGGAATTGATATTTTCTAACAGCATTCAGGGTTATTCCTTAAGGCTTGTGTCGTCAAATTTATCCAAAGAAAACTTGCCGTCCTTCTTCATTAAAGCCTCCACTTTGCGCTGTGCGTCATTCAGGACCACGGAACAGCCCTGGGCAAGTTTTACCCCTTCTTCATACTTTTTAAGCGACTCCCCCAGCGTAAGCTTTCCGCCGGATGATTCTTCGACTATCTTCTGCAGGCGCTTAATATCGTCTTCAAAGGACTGCTTCTCTTTTGTCATCTTTAATTACCTCCTCTATTGAGCTGATAAAGGCCCCTTTCTCCAGTATTGTTTTAACTTTATCTTTCGGCTTAAGTTTTAATACATCTTTAACCACCGCGCCTTCCGGCATAAGCATAGTCAGGCTATAGCCGCGCGACAATACCGCCAACGGACTAAGCGCCTCCAGGCCTCGGATTAAGGAACGCATCCTCTCCTGCGTAATATTTAAAAAGTGGCGCATATTATTCTCTAACCCTGCGGATACCTCATCGACTAACTGTTGTTTTTCCAGTAATCTATCCTGCGGGCTCTTAAGCATATGCTGCAGGGCTACCAGATTATTGCGCAGCCGGCTAATAATTTCGGAAAGCGAAAAACTAAGTTCGTGCCTTAACCCGTCTAATTCCCTTAACCACGCATTTTTCTTATCCACAATGACCTTGGCGGCCGCAGATGGGGTTTCTACAAACATATCTGCCGCTAAATCAGAGAGGGTGGTATTTATCTGATGGCCTACTGCAGAAATTATGGGTATCTGGGAATTGTATATTGCCCGGACCACCTGCTCTTCATTAAAGGCCCAGAGGTCTTCAACGCTGCCTCCGCCGCGGCTGATGATAATCAACTCTATTTTTTTTCCCGCCACTGCGGGATCCCGCAAAATGCGGGAAAACTGGTTAAGGTCCTCTATGGCTCCGGCTATCTCGCCGCCTGCAGATTCACCTTGCACCCGCGCCGGCCGGATAATTATATCTGTGCAACTGGCGCCTTTTTTTAATATCTGTAAAATATCCCGGATAGCGGCGCCGGCGCTGGAAGTAACAATACCCACAGAAAAAGGCATGGCCGGGATTTCTTTTTTATGGCCGGGATCAAAAAGGCCTTCCCCTTGCAGTTTATTCTTTAACTGCTGGAGGGCTAATTGTTGCGCTCCGATGCCTGCGGGCTCAATCCTCTCTATAATAATCTGGTATTGCCCGCGGGGGCCGTAGACGGTAACCCTGCCGAAACAGATGATTTTCAGGCCGTCCTCTAGTTTAAATTTAAGCCCTTTATTAGCCCAGGCAAAGATCGCAGCATTCAAAACCGCTGCGCTGTCCTTTAAAGAAAAATAAAGATGTCCC
>CAYGZJ010000216.1:0-1679 GCA_964354335.1 uncultured Planctomycetales bacterium
CAGATCTGATGACCGCGATGAATATCGGTAAATACTGCATGGGAACCTTGCACGCTTCCACCGCCCGGGAAACTATCATCCGCCTTCAGAATGAACCGATGAATGCGCCAGAGGTGCTGGTAAACCTGGTCGATGTTTTTGTGATCATGCGCCGCTATTCCACAGGCGGAAAGATCAAGCGTGTCGTAGGCGAGCTGGTGGAAACGACCGGGATGGCGGATAAGACCATACTTCTGTCGACGTTATGGACCTATGATTTTGCCACGCAGCAGTTCCATGAATCTGAGGTCAGCAGCGAATACCGTGACCGGATCGCTAAGATCAGCGGCAGGACCCCCGTGCAGATCATGGAGGAGGTCAGGGTTCGCTCAGGTATTATTCGCCTCTTGATAAAGAATAATGTCAGGGACATAAAGGATGTGACTGACTTTTGTCGGCGTTATGCAGCTGACGCGGAAGCTGCTACGAAGAGTTTGGGAGCCCATCGGGAAGACCTTTTGAAAGGCTAGCGTAACTATGGCAGAGCTGCTTGCTGGGAGAAAAGATTTTCTGACCAGTTGTTTTACCAGGGAAGAGTTCGGCGATTTTCTGGACAAGGTGTTTATTGAGAGCAAGATGTACCAGAAGCCCTTTTCTCTGCTGCTTGTCGACGTCGATAAATTTAAATATTTTAATGATAAATTCGGGCATCTCTGCGGGGACGAGGTTTTGAAATACTTCTCCAGCACTTTGCGGCTGAGTCTTGAGGATGTCGAGCATTTTCCTTTCCGCTACGGAGGTGATGAATTCGTCGTAGTCTTTCCTCAGAAAAGTTCTGCTGAGACATACACTCTGGCAACTAAGGTCTCCAGGAATATGAAGAAAAGGCGTCTTTTATTGAAAGGGCGGCTTTTTAAAATGGCTTTTAGCGGCGGCGTAGCCTCATATCCGGCTGATGCGGACTCGGTTGAATCATTGATCGACAAGGCAGACAAGGCGATGTATTTTTCCAAGAAACATTGCCCGGGCAAGGCCACTCAGTATAGCAAGATATGGTTCAGGCGGTTTGAAGAGGTGGCAGGTATTGTCTTTGTGATACTTCTTTTCCTGGCCATTGTCTTCGGAAGGAACATTAATTTTAAAAATCAGCTTGGAAAGATCAAATCGTATGGTACAATTGGAAAAATCGAGAAAGCTCCCCGCAGCCTTCCGGCAATCTCTTCGTCAAAGCAGAAACCTGATCGCATACATCTTAAATCAGGTGATATTATGGAAGGGATAATTGTGCGTGAAGGGACGAATGAGATTGAGCTTAAGCTGCAGTTTGATAAAGGAGAAGGATCGTTTGTCCTTCCGAGATCTGACATAGAGTCAATCGAACGAGGCAGTAATTCCTCACGGTAACAATAAAAGAAATCATCGCGCCCACGGTCTTTTAGGTTCTTAGTGACCATGGGCGATCACGAGTAAGATTATCGCGCCCATAGCTTTAATGAGGCCATAACTTACGGAAACGAAGTGAACGTAAGTTATATGGCCGAATTAACCCCGGAAGCCGCCAAAAAATTTTAACGAAAATTTTTTAGGCGATTGGCGACGGGGCAATCGATAACTCAGATAGTTCACGCGCCCATAGCTCAACTGGATAGAGCACCAGCCTACGGAGCTGGTTGTTGCTGGTTCGACCCCAGCTGGGCGCA
>CAYGZJ010000217.1:0-1670 GCA_964354335.1 uncultured Planctomycetales bacterium
TATTCGTGATTCTTTTACTGATGACGTAGCAAAACTGATCGTTGATTCAAAGCCCGAGTTTTACCGTATTCAGAATTTTATGAGGACATTCCTGCGCTACTTAGTCAGGAAAGTGGAGTTGTATAAGGGGGATAATCTTTTCGCCGAGAAGGACCTGGATAAGCAGATTAGCCGTATCTATGAAAGCAAGGTGTATCTAAAGTCAAAGGCGTATCTGGTTATCGAGCCTACAGAGGGACTGGTGGTCATTGACGTAAATTCCGGAGGTTTTAAGAGAAACCTTGGTCAGGAGGAGGCGGCTTTTAAGGTTAATTGCGAAGCAGCGGTAGAGGCAGCACGGCAATTGATCCTGCGCGATTTAGGCGGTATTATCGTCATTGATTTTATTGATATGGAAAGGGAGCATCACCGCCGCGAAGTCTTAAATACCCTTAAGCGCGCCTTAAGCCATGACCGCGCCAAGTACGATATCCTCGGGATATCAAAATTTGGTTTGATCGAAATGACCCGGGAAAGGATCCATCGGACAGTGCAGATGCTTTCTTTTGACCAGTGCCCATATTGCCAGGGCAAGGGCAAGGTCAAATCAGCTATTACTATTTCCATAGTAGCACTTAAGGAGCTCAAGCGTTATTTAAAGGACAAGTCTTTACGTCAGGTGAATCTCACGCTTGCGCCTACGGTTATTGATGAGATCATGAAGGATAAGCAGGGCTTATTGGAGATTGAACGCAGGTTTAAGACCCACATAAACCTGATTTCCAACCCCATTCAGCATGTCGAAGAGATAAAAGTCGGCTGATTTTGCCTATAAAAGCCGATATTTCCCCTTGACCCTGCCGAATTAATCGGTTATAATAGGGTTTCGTTATTTTAGGTAGATAACAAAAAACACCCCGGCTAATAGCACCTTGGCACAAAGGATTGCCAAGTGCGTCCTTTCTGGACGGAAATGCCGGGTGTTGCGTTTACTGCGGTACACCCCGGCTTATAGGAATGCCGGGTGTTCCGTTTACTGCGGTACACCCCGGCTTATAGGAATGCCGGGTTATGGACACCTGGCCTTAAAGGATAGGCCAGTGTTGCGTCCTAAAAAAGGACGCACCTAGCATACCTTTTAGCTAGGGTGCAGCTTTCTGCGGTACACCCCGGCTTATAGGAATGCCGGGTGTTCCGTTTTCTACGGAAGGAGCGACGAAAATGTATGCCGTGATTGAAGTTGGAGCAAAACAATATAACGTCAAAAAAGACGATGTTATTGAGGTTGAGAAGCAAAATGCCCTGAAGGGAAAGGAGATTGCCTTTGACAAGGTGCTGCTGGTCTCAAAAGAAAAAAAGCTTGAGATCGGCCAGCCGTATGTCAAAGGAGCCAAGGTAAGCGCCTTGGTTATAGCCAGTACCAAAGGCGAAAAAGTCACGTCTTTTAAGTACCGTCGCCGTAAATCTTCCCACTGGGAGAAAGGACATCGCCAGCAGTTAACCCGCCTTAAGATTACGGAGATCCATCTGGCTGGTTAGGCGCGCGCAGTGTTCATTGACAGCGTCAAGATTTACGCAAAAGCCGGTGCAGGGGGCAGAGGTTGCCAGAGCCTGTACCGCGACAAATATACCCGCAAAGGAATTCCTGACGGAGGAGACGGAGGCACAGGCGCCGATATCATCGTCAAGGC
>CAYGZJ010000218.1:0-1653 GCA_964354335.1 uncultured Planctomycetales bacterium
GCCGGGAGTTTTATGCCTGCCTCGGCCGCAGAGCGTGAAGGATTCAATAGCGGCCTTGCAGATATCGATTTTGAGGAAGAGGCGACAAAAGCGGAGATCGAATTTTTGAACAGGACCAGAAAGCGGTTGCTATCTATAGCGGCGAACTTTACGCAAAAGACTATATGTGTTTTGGATCTAATGAGCCGCACGATCAAGAAAAGCGACTTTTCCGAAGACCTGATTCAGCTTGTCAGGCCGATGTTGATCGCGATTATCAGGAATATCCGTAAGAGCGAGTCAGAGGAGATCGAGGCGCTTAAGATAGCCAGGGTTATCGATCCGGATTATCATCCGCTTGATATACCGGAAGTAAACGCGTATACAATCTTGGTAAACGGCAAGACGGTCGGGCCGAATGAGGCAGTTGAAGTCAGGGTAGGGCAAGTAGTAAATATTGATGTGGATCTGACGTTGGGTAAATCCGTAATCAAAAGCAAGGTAAAAAATATCAAGGTGAGTATCCATCATGAGATAGGGCATGCCTGGGAATGGGCTGATCTGTCGGCGAAAAGCTCAAGCCATAAAGGAAACGTCGTCCGTTTTAGCGCCAACATTGCCTCGCAGCATCCCGGTTATTTCGGTTTTACCGTATCGTTCCAGCTGGGTAAAAAAGAGAAGCGCTGGGTCACCGGCTGGCGGCAAAACAGGTATATTAAGGTTATACCGGATGCCACAGAGCAAGATAGGGATGGACAGGGAAAAGGACAGGATTTTCCGGCGATGGCTGTCGCGGCCTTACCGCTGGCTGTTATCCCCTCCCCCTCTTTTTATGTTATTGCGGGCGTTATCGCTATAATCGCAGTAGGATTGATAATAATTTTATTTTTAAAGTCCGGCCAAAAAGATAGCACAGATGAGATCCTGAATATTTATCTGGATGATATGTTGAACAAGCTTAAGAAGCAGAGAAAAGATGCTGTGCGCGAACTTGTGATCAAATATGATTCATTTTTGCAAAAGAGGGAATACCTGGATAATAAAGAAAAATTGGCGGATGCGCTCTTGCACGAAGCTATTTTAATACTTGGCAGGGTCGGTGAGGGCCGGAAAAAGATATAGGATCTTGCCCGCCTGCTTATTAAAAGGGCGCTAAGCGAAAGGGCCAAACAGAATAAAAAGACGGCAGGTAGTCTTGGCCCGCGTGCCTACCCGGCTACCCTCTGCGGCCAGAGCAAGGGCATCGGTAAGGATAATCTAAAGGAAATGTACAAATATATTAAGAAACATTTTACGCGCTTCAGGCCTGAACGGGAAATTGAAGTAGGTTTCAGCGACAATACCGTTTCCGGTAATATCGCCGAAGTAGAAAGCAGCTGTGCTAAAATAACCGTACTTGATGAGATTGCCGCGCGCGCGCCGCCGTTTGATCAAAACAGCCCGCATTCTGTCATCTTCCAGGTATTCTTTAGCGATATATTGCGTCATGAGACAGCGGAATTATTATGTGGAACTCACGGAGAAGCCTGCCGCGCGAGCTTCGAATATTTTAAGACCCATAAAAAAGAGCTTGAGCTCTTGTTGCGTGCCGAAGAATTATTTGAGATACGCTTTGAGAGTGCCTATAAACTTGCGCTTCAGGGGCTTTTAAACAGCATTCAAAATTCGCAAGAG
>CAYGZJ010000219.1:0-1642 GCA_964354335.1 uncultured Planctomycetales bacterium
AATCGGGGGTAATCCAGGTCTGCAGGGAACGCCGGGAACGGCGCGGCATCCTTTATGCTGCGCAAGGCGATATCCCGCAGGTATGGGTCTAAAGAAGAGCGCTCATCGACCAGCCGTGCGTCAGTCAGGGTGCCATTCCTGGCGATCAAAAAAGACATATACACTTCCCCGTTTTCTGTGCGGTTGTAATTCTGATAGGCAGCGCGCCGTATTTTCTCACGGACCATCTGATAATAACTGATATAAGAAGGATTGTTTATTTTGTTCTTATCCATATCCACAGCGGGAAAAGTAATCCTCTTTTTTATCGAGATCAGGTCCGGCTTGACCAATACAGGCTTAGTCAGGGAACTGTTTGAAGGAAGGGTGATCTTACTGATATCTCTTGCGGGACTGGATTGATCCCAAGCGGGAGGGCTGCTGCGCTGCACGCTGAGCTTCTCCGGAAGCGGCAGGAGCGGTTCCCGCTTAGCAGGCATCTGCCGCTGCGGCTGTTGCTTGCTTTCAGATGGAGGACCCTTAATATACCTGACCCTTACCTTCTGCTGTTTAAGATTCTTAGAAAGAATCGAAAAATTAGCATTCTGAGCAAAGATACCGGCGTGGACAACCACTGATATCGCTAAGGCGATCTGAAATACGCGGTCGGAAAACATAGAATTATCTTAACATATCCGTCTGATTCTGCAAGGCAAAAACAACCCTAAGACTAAAACTCGAATTTCAAACCGTTAGTAATCGATAAACCCGGCATGGGATAATCACGCATAACCTGATATTTCCTGTTTGTAAGGTTATCGATCGAAAACAAATAGGTAATCCCGTTTCTGAATTTTTTTGTGGCGTTCAAGCCAAGAAGAAAGAATCGTTTTACCTCTATAGTATTCGCGGCATCATTATACCGGGTATTCGTAAATTGACAGGTGACTGCCGCCTGAAAACCATTAAAATCTTTATACTTAAGCGCTAAATCGACTTTATACTGCGGCTGATAGATGAGAAATTTATGCGTCTTATTATCCATCGCCCTAAGATATGTGTAACCTATATCAAAATTAAAGTTATGCGGCAAATAAATGGCATTGCTAAATTCAATCCCGTGAATCACGGCGCTGCCAATATTCTGTGGGCTCCAGACTCCGGCATCATCCGGCATCCAGTTTATAAGTTCACTGTAATTGCTCCGATAATAGGTCAAATCAGATGACAGGAAATTCCAGGGCTTAGTATTAAAACCTATTTCAGCGGTCGCGCCCTTCTCCGGCTTGAGGTTAGGGTTACCTTTTGCCCAGCCGGTATCAGGCCAATACAGATCGTTAAATGTGGGGGCCCGGAATGAGCGGCTGATCACGCAGTGCGCGCTGTTATTGTCGTTAAATTTATACAGCGCGCTGAAGCTGGGGTCGATTTGCGTCCCGAAGTTTGAATATCCATCGACGCGAAGGCCGAGGGTCGTTTTCAGTTTTTTCGATATATCGAATTGATTCTCCAGGTACCCCGCGCGCACGATATACCTGTGTTTTGCAGTGTCAGTACTATCATTTGAATTATTCACATAGTTAAACCCGCATACCGCCTGATAAAAACCGGTAAACCTTCTGCTAAACTGCAGATCCGTCCCCCATACCTTTGTGGTATGGAT
>CAYGZJ010000220.1:0-1636 GCA_964354335.1 uncultured Planctomycetales bacterium
AATAAGTAATGGTTGGCCGTTTCTGCCTGCCGGCAGGCAGGGGTTCGGCCCAGGCACCACGTTACACAAGGGAGCCCATGAAAATAAGAGTAAAGCTCTTCATCACAATATTCCTGTCTTTTTCTTTGCTCTATGCCGCCGCTTATTTCTTTATGGTTTTTAAAGGCAGGGCCATGATCATAGGAGAGCTGGAGCGGCTCACCAAGAAAAAAGTCACCATCGGTTATTTCGATTTTACCCCCCTGTTTAGCATCGAAATCAAGAATTTAAATATGGAGGGAATGTTCTCTGCGGGAAGCATTTCAGCCTTTCCTAGTATTCCGCACCTGCTTTTTGGTAACATCGCCTTCAATAGCGTTAAAGTTATCGCGCCGCATATGACCATTGAAAGGAACGCTCCTGTTGCTGCGCAATCCCTGCCGCAGGCAGGCACGACTGATAAGGTAGCAGCGCAGACCTCGGTTAAAGATCAGCCTAAGCCGCGGTCGCCCTTTTATTTGATCTGCAGGCGTTTGATTATCCAAAACGGAACCGTTGATTTTATTGATCATACCATCGGGGAACAAGGCATTAGAATTTTAGTCAAAGACATAGATGTTAATGTTTACGATCTTTATACCTTTCCTTTTTCAGGATCCACTAATTTTGAGTTAAAATGTAGAATTCCCTGGCAGAAAGATAAAGAAGAGGGTAAAATTTTTGCCGAGGGATGGTTTAACTTGTTTCGTAAAGACATTCAGGCTAACTTAAGCATTACCGACATCGACGGAGTATACCTTCATCCGTATTATAAGACTTGGGTAGATCTCGAGAAGTCACGCATCGAGAGTGTTAAGCTTTCTTTTTTCAGCGATATCCGCGGATTAAATAATAATGTTACCGCTCAATGCCGTCTTGAGCTGAATAAGATTGTGCGTAAGCCTCTTGCTGAGGGAGAAGGTGAAGAAAATGCCGCCAAAATCACTAATGTCTTGCTGGATATTTTCCGCGCGCTGGATCACGGCGAACCTTCTCTGAAATTCTTTGTACATACCAAGTTTGATAATCCGGAATTCAGGTTTGATAATATCAAGACCGCTTTTGAGGACAAAGTGCAGCTTGCCCACAACACCAAGCGTTCTGCGGTTAAAGATATCGTTGCGTTGCCGAGTCAGCTGATAAAGATCGCCAGCCAAAATATCTTTGATTTGGCTAAGAGTGCGATCGGGGGCACCATTGCCGTGGGAAGAGAGCTTAAAAAGATCATAAAATCTACGACTGATCCAGAGAAACATTAAGAAGGAGGGCGTATGTTTTGTTCGAAATGCGGTGCGAATAATTCCGATCAATCAAAATTCTGCCAGGGCTGCGGTACGGCACTAGGCAGCGGCCCGGCTGATCAGCAGTCACCTTGCTGTTGTTCCGGCAAAAAAGGGTTGCCTGTTTTAATCATCGCTGTTGTCGCGGCACTTATTATCGCCGGTTTTGTTTTCGCCAAGGCCAATAAGTCCTCAACCCAGGCGCAGCCAGGAGCAACTGCCCCGGCGGCGCAGGCGCAAGCCACGCAGACCAAGAATCTGACCCCTAAGGTGATCCTGCTGATTTCCGAGCAGAACATCGAGGGCCCGCAGCGCGCCTGGTGGGCGAGCGAAATAGA
>CAYGZJ010000221.1:0-1635 GCA_964354335.1 uncultured Planctomycetales bacterium
TTTGCGTTATTCTCGGTATCGATAAAGCATATCTTCAGGATAGATTCTCCCGCAAGAAATCGTTTATCTGGATCGCGCGCAAAATCTCTTCCGAGCAGGCAGATGCGATCAAAAAATTAAACATCAAGGGGCTTGGATTCATAAAAGAGAGCAGGCGCTCATATCCTAATGGTTATCT
Source organism: uncultured Planctomycetales bacterium (assembly GCA_964354335.1). GTDB lineage: Bacteria > Omnitrophota > Gorgyraeia > Gygaellales > Profunditerraquicolaceae > JAPLLR01. Next base: position 179 of record CAYGZJ010000221.1, read on the forward strand.
GGCCAGCCAGATTATCGGTTTTGCGGATCTGGATAACCGCGGGCTGGAAGGGATCGAACTTAATTATGAACACGCTTTAAAGGGTGAAGCCGGCTGGGCTTACTTTTTGCGGGATGCGCGTCAGAAAAAGCTCGACCTCTGGGAGAAGATGGTTCTGCCGCGCGACGGTTATGATATCGTCCTGACCATTGATGAAGTCATTCAGTATATCGCCGAGAGGGAGCTGGAGAAGGCATATAAGACGCATCATGCAAAAGGCGCAAGCATTATAGTCATGGATCCGCATACCGGCGCGATCCTGGCTTTGGCCAGCCGTCCGACCTTTGATCCTAATGACCGTAATACCATCAATAAGGATGCGATCCGCGACCGTGCTATCTGTGATATGTTTGAGCCGGGCTCGGTCTTTAAGATCGTCACTGCATCCGCGGCGCTTGAAGAGAAGCGGGTGACCGAGGAGGATAAATTTTTCTGCGAGAACGGACAGTATAAAGTCGGCTCGCACATACTCCACGATCATAAACCGCATGGCTGGCTGACGTTCCGTGAGGTTATTGAGCAATCCAGTAACATAGGAACCACCAAGGTTGCGCAGTTGCTCGGACCTGATATTGTATATAAGTACGTTAAACTTTTTGGTTTTGGCCATAAGTCCGGGATCGACCTGCCGGGAGAGATCTCGGGTGTGGCCAAGCAGCCCAGTCTTTGGTCGAAGGTATCCATCGGAGCAATACCGATAGGCCAGGAGGTAGGAGTCACTTCGCTGCAATTAGCAAACGCGCTTTCGGTTATCGCAAACGGCGGCCAGCTGATGAGGCCTTATATCGTTCAGGAGATCCGCGACAAACAGGGAGAGGTGATTAAGAAATTTAGCCCGGTTATGATCAACAAGACTCTTTCTCTGGATACGGCAAACCGGATCAAAAAGATCCTGACCGGTGTCATAGAAGAAGGCACGGGTAAGCTTGGTAAGATGCAGGGGCTTACCGCTGCCGGAAAGACCGGTACCGCGCAGAAGCTGGAACCGAACGGCGCCTATTCGCATAATAAATTTGTCGCTTCCTTCATTGGTTTTGCTCCGGCGGAAGACCCGCTGTTGACTATTGTAGTCAATGTGGATGAGCCGCACCCTTCTTATTTCGGCGGAGTGGTTGCCGCGCCGGTTTTTAAGAATGTGGCAGGTGATGCGATCAAATACATTCGGTCAAATCAGGATTCACGGGAGATAATTGCGTATAATGCGAATTAAGGAATTATTAGAAAAATCCGGGATAAAAACTAATAAAAAGCTGGCTGATTTTGCCGTCAGCGGTATAGCCTCTAACTCTAAGCGTGTCGGCAGGGATTTTGTTTTTGTGGCGATCCGGGGTAATAGCGAGGACGGGGGAAAGTTTATCTCCGAGGCGATAGAGCGGGGGGCAAGGGTAGTCATAGTCCAGGATCGGAAATCCAGAATA
>CAYGZJ010000222.1:0-1628 GCA_964354335.1 uncultured Planctomycetales bacterium
GCTGCTACGTATAATAAGCTTTTTAAGAATATAGGGGACGTTATTACCCCGCATACAGCTGCTTCAGTAAAGCATGTTTATCATGTATATGCGATCCGCTCAAAGAAACGCGACGAAATATTCAAACACCTTAAAGATAACAGCGTAGGCGCGATTATTCATTATCCGATCCCCCTGCATTTACAAAAGGCCTATGCTGGATTAAAATACAGTAAGGGAGATTTTCCGATTGCTGAGCGGATCTCTCAGGAAATTTTGTCCATTCCGATGTATCCGCATTTTAAAGAGAGGGATATTAAATTCGTGGTAAAGTTGATACAGGAAGCAATAGAAGGTTAATCCAGATGTCAGAAAAAGTGCCTTTAAGCGTAGTTGTTTTAACCAAAAATGAATCAGCCAGGATCACTAAATGCCTTGATTCTGTTGTCTGGGCAGATGAGATTATCGTTGTAGATGATGAAAGTAGTGATAATACTGTAAATATAGTCAAGAAATACACGGATAAGGTTTACAGCAGAAAGATGGATGTCGAGGGAAGACACAGGAACTGGGCATATGCTCAGGCAAAGAATCTTTGGGTGCTTTCGCTAGACGCTGATGAGATCGTTACTCCTGAATTAAAAGAAGAAATATCCCAAACCCTCAAAGCAAATCCAAAAGAAAACGGTTTTACCATTCCACGTAGGAATTATATCGGTGATTACTGGGTGCGTTACGGTGGCTGGTATCCAAGCCCACAGTTGAAATTCTTCCGTAAAGACAAATTCCGCTATGAAGAAGTGACAGTGCATCCTCGCGCCTTTATGGATGATCCCTGCGGGCATTTGAAATCCGACCTTATCCATTATTCCTACCGCAATATTGAGGATTTTCTGGCTAAGTTGAACCGTCAGACGACTTGGGAAGCGCAGAAGTGGTTTGACGCGGGTAAGCCCATGACCAAGGGTAGGTTTCTCTGGCGCACCTATGATCGTTTTATGCGCGCCTATTTTGGCAGGAAGGGCTATAAGGACGGTTTTATCGGGTTTGTGATCGCTTTTAACGCCGGCCTTTATCAGTGGGTAAGTTACATGAAATATCGGGAACTTGAAATAAATAAAAATAATGCGGGCAGTATTTCTTGATCGAGACGGTGTAATTAACAAATATCCCGGCGACACTAAGTATGTTACGTCGCTAAAAGGATTTTGTTTTTTGCCAGGTTCACGTAAGGGGCTTGTGCTCTTATATAAAGCCGGATATAGGATCTTTGTGATATCCAATCAAGCCGGGGTGGGAAAGGGAGTGTATTCTCAGGCTACACTTGATGCTATCACTAAGCATATGCTTGTGGCGGTACGCAAAGCCGGAGCTGATATCGCGGAAGTTAATTACTGTACCCATAAGCCGGATGCCAATTGTGGCTGCAGAAAACCCCGGGCAGGGATGATTCTCCGGGTCAAACAGAAACATAAAGCTATAATCTTAAAGAAGTCGTATTTTATCGGAGATACTATCCGTGATGTGCTCACCGCAGAAGATGCCGGGTGTAAGTCGATTTTAGTGCTATCAGGGAAAGAAAAATCGCGCAATTCCAAACAGTGGGCTTCCCAGCCGCACTTTGTTTTTAAGGATCTTTTGGCAGCTGC
>CAYGZJ010000223.1:0-1610 GCA_964354335.1 uncultured Planctomycetales bacterium
TAACTTTTGCCTCATCTTGCTCAGTTAAAGCGTATTTATCATGTTCAATGGCATCCAACGCCTTAATGAGCAGGCTTGCCGCAAGCATGGATAATTTACCCTCCATACTCACCGCTGTATCGGATTCCCTGATATCAACCGCTTCCTGTAAAATTATGGGACCAGCGTCCATCTTCTCAGCTAATTTCATTATAGTAATACCTGTTTTCTTTTTACCTTTAATTATCGCCCAATTTATGGGAGCTGCACCGCGAAATTCAGGTAGAAGCGATGCATGCGCATTAATAGGAAATATTTTTGGAATGCTCAGGATTTCCTTGGATAAGATATGGCCGTAGGCAACAACAACGAATAAATCCGCATTTAAATACTTTAGCATTGTCTGCGCCTCAGGGGTGTTTATTTTCACAGGCTGATAAATCTTAAGTCCGACCTCTGAAGCAAGGGATTTTACCGGCGTGCCCTCAACATGCATACCCCTTCCCTTCTTCCTATCCGGCTGAGTAACTACGCAAGAAATCTTATGCTTAGTGATTAAGAGTGCCTGGAGGCAGGGAACAGCAAATTGAGAGCTGCCGAAGAAGACTATATTCATATTTAACCTCTTAAATTCAAAGTCTAAAGTAAAAAATTCAAAGCAAGGTCAAAGTTTAAATTTTAAAACTGTTTTTACCTTTATATTTTAAATTTGTTTTGAATTTTGAGTTTTAAACTTTAGACTTAGATCGGATCTACGTCAACCGTTACTATTATACCTGAATGCTTGAGATCTTTTAAGTTTAATTTTAAAAAACTTACGGCTTTTTCTACTTTACTGGTACTGATAAGCACGTTCCAATAGTAATTACCGCGTAATTTAGCAGGATGCCCCGGATTAAAAGATAGGATCTTTACGTTTTTGCTCTTGTTATTTTTCTGAAGCTGTTCAAATAACCTTTGCGCGACATCCTTTGCCCGCTCCTCTTTCTTTGAGCGGCACTTTACCAGGATAAAATGCTTAACCGGAGGAAAATCCAGCTGCCTTCTTTCTTTTAGCTCCTCTTCATAGAACAAGTTTGGTTTATTCTCAACAATTGCCTTGAAGCAAATATTGGCTGGTAAAGAAGTCTGAACAATAACTTTCTTGTTTGTAAGGCCGACAAGGCCGCTAAGGATTGAAAAGGCTTTTTCCGTCGAGCGAAAATCAACCCGGTTCAGTGAATTATCTATGTCAAGCACCCCGGTCAGATCAAAACGTAATACTTCATGTTTTAAGATCGAACTGGTAGCAACAAAAATATCCGCTTCATTGCCATCAATTTGCTGCAAGGAGTCAACGCGCTTAATCCTTGCCTGCGGAAAAAGCCTATGCACTTCGCTCTCTATCCGCTCTGTGCCGGCTCCGGAAAATTTGATGTATCCGGCATTACAGGCCGGGCAAATCTTTGGCGGCTCCATTTTAAAATTGCAATAATGACATCTTAAGATTGTTTCGTCAAAGTGAAAAACCAGGTTTACGTTACAGCGAGGACAACGGATTACCTTCCCGCAGTTATGGCAAGATGAAAAAGTGGCAAATCCTCTACGATTCAGAAACAGCAAGACTTTCTCTTTAGCGCTTATGCTTGAGA
>CAYGZJ010000224.1:0-1559 GCA_964354335.1 uncultured Planctomycetales bacterium
TTACAAGTCCTGCTCCGGAACGCATTGCCGCCAAAGAACATAGGCTTGCGGCTCCGGCATACCGAGATGATCCTGCAAGTATGAAAATATGCCCGAAGTCACCTTTATGTGCAAGCTTAAATCTGTGTAACAATCGCGTTGGCAACCGCATAGCTTTTTACATGGGAAATGGAAATATGAATATCCGCTTTTTTAATCTGTTCGTTTGTGATCTTACAATACGGCTTACCCTCTTTGTCGTTTAAGATACGGACGTCTTTCCAATTCAGGCGCTGGTCTCCCAGTGCCTTGAACACCGCTTCTTTTGCCGCGAATCTTCCTGCCAGATGTTGGTAGAAACTTGCGCGCGTACGGGCATGCCGCAGCTCTTCCTTGGTAAAGACCCGGTTTAAAAAGGCATCCCCCCACTTTTCAACTGCCTGGCGCAAGCGCCGCACTTCAGTGATGTCTACACCCGTACCAAGTATCATTTTTCTATTAACTTCCTCATTTCAGTTACGGCGCGCTCGATTCCGACCATGATGGCGCGAGAGATTATGGAATACCCGATATTAAGCTCTTCCATTCCTTTGATCTCAGCGATCCTCGTTACGTTATTATAATTTAGTCCGTGACCGGCATTAACGGTCAGGCCCAGGGAAAGCGCGTATTTTGCTGCGTTTTCAACTTCTTTAAAATGTAAATTTTCTTCTTTGGTGTTCTTGGCCTCTGCGTATCGGCCGGTGTGTATTTCAATGATTTTTACTCCGGCTTTACGGGAAGCGGCGATCTGACGTTTATCCGGATCTATGAAAAGGCTGACGCCTATGCCGCACTTATGGAGTTTTTCCACTGATTGCCTTACCTTTTTAAGGTTACTTACAACATCCAAGCCGCCTTCAGTGGTTAACTCCTGTCTGCGCTCAGGCACTAACGTCGCCTGATCCGGCTTTACGCTACAGGCGATGGCAACAATTTCACTGGAAACTGACATTTCAAGATTGAGCCTGGTTTTTACTGTTTCGCGCAGCAGGCGCAGGTCACGTTCTTGAATATGCCTGCGGTCTTCGCGCAAGTGGCAAACAATGCTGTCTGCGCCAGCAGCCTCGCACATCATTGCCGCTAGTACGGGATCAGGATCGCTGCCTTTACGCGCCTGGCGCAATGTCGCTACATGATCGATATTAACACCAAGCTTAGGCATATCAATAATTAAAGCGGCTAATTTCCCCTCTGACAAAGATCCAAACAAGAGCTGCCAGGATCAACGAGATAAGTTTTAGCCAGGGGTGATAGGTAAATATATGCAGCAGCCGATAGGATAGACCGATCTTTTCCTTACGCATTTTTGTTTTTTATGATTTCCTTGATCCTTAGGACCAGATCTTCTTTTCCGACATCTTTATAGAGCCTTCCGCGATAAACCAGAGAAATATCCTGTCTTTCTTCGGAAACAATAATGATTATCGCGTCGGTTTCCTGGCTTAGTCCCAACGCCGCTCTGTGGCGCGTGCCAAAAATACGGCTTAATTCTTTATTTTGCTCAACCAACTCCCTATTATACAATTGTTCTACAGCAT
>CAYGZJ010000225.1:0-1557 GCA_964354335.1 uncultured Planctomycetales bacterium
CAATCTGATGATAAGCGCGGCGATGGTGGTTTTTCCTGTGCCGCCCTTACCGGCCATGGCTATTACGTAACCCATATTCGTTATTTTCGTTTAGTTCGTTATTTTCGTTTAGTTCGTTAACGTAAATAACGAATCAGATTTTTAGACTCGGAAATCTACTTAAATCCGTATGCGGAAAGAACAACGCCGCCATATATTCATCCATGTATCCGGCATCCACTGATAGCTCAAAATAGGTGATCCTGCGTGCGATCTCTTCTGTCTTTTTTGTGGCTTCGTACGATAAAAGCACTTGGCGCGCGCCTGCCAAAGCAGAATTACCGATAAAAACAAAACGATTTCTGTCTAAATCAGGCAAAAGGCCGATTTTGACGGCATTATCGATGTCAATATAGGTTCCGAACCCACCGGCAATAAAGAACTTTTTTACATCGCCGAAAGTAAAGCCCATATGCTTAACCAGAATCGAGGTTGCAGAGTAAATAGCGGCCTTTGCCCGTTTAAGGTTCTCAATGTCCGCTTCTGTAATTACGATATCAGTGCCAGCGGCAGATTCTTCTTTTGGGACAATAATGAATTCGCGCCCAGAATCTGTGTTGCGGATATATTTTGCAGTGCCTTCGATGATTTTGCCGCCTTTATCAATAATTCCCAGAGAAAGCATTTTTGCGATAAGGTCGATATAACCTGATCCGCATATGCCGCGCGGCTTCTCTTCGCCAATAGTGCTAAATTTTACCTTACCATCAGGTTTGGTAATCTCAACCTTCTGTATTGCGCCGTGGCTTGCGCGCATACCGCAGCTCATCCCCGAGCCTTCAAACGCCGGGCCGGCAGAAGCAGCGCAGGCAACAAGAAAATCTTTATTTCCCAGAGCTATTTCTCCGTTTGTACCGATATCGATCAAAATCCCAACTTCTTCTTCTCTGTAAAGTCCGCTTGAGAGTACTCCTGCGCAGGTATCCCCACCGATATAGCTGGCAACACCCGGAACGCAGGAAAGCAGGCCCCTGGGATTGATGTTAATGCCTACTTCAGCAGCGCGGACTGTTGGAACAAAATTTGCCGTCGGGACATAAGGATCTCTGCGAATATATGCCGGGTCAACGCTTAATAACAAATGGATCATTGTGGTGTTTCCCGCGCAGAGAAAACAGGTCACGTCATTTAAATCGATAGAGTGCTCTTCTATGAGCTCCCGGACCATGTGGTTGATGGTATCTACTACCGCGGTATGCAATTTCTCAAGGCCGTTTTCTTCATGGGCGTAGATGATGCGCGTGATCACGTCGCTACCGAAGCTGGCCTGTTTATTATAGGTTGCTTTAGTACCCAGTATTTTCTTGGAATTTAAATCCACCAGCTGTCCGGAAATAGTGGTTGTGCCGATATCAAAGGCAAGTCCGAAATTCTTTCGCGTGGTATCAGACTGCTCTATCAAAACGATTTCAATGGTATCATTTCGCTTGCCCAGGGTAACGGTTATTTTCCATTCTGAGTCACGCAAGAGCTCACCTAATAATTTAATATTGCTTAGGCCCGTTTGAATAATAGGGA
>CAYGZJ010000226.1:0-1557 GCA_964354335.1 uncultured Planctomycetales bacterium
TATCATGCAGCACAGCTGCGCGGCCGAGCAGTTGGCGCGATTCGCTGCTTAAGCCTAATTCATTGGCAATTTCCAGCGACAACTCAGTTACCCTTTCAGAGTGGCCGTGCGTATAGAAATCCTTGGTTTCTACCGCCTTAATGAGGCTGGCGATCGTATCGATCTCTGCCTGTTTTAATTGCTCATGTGCCTCATGTAACTTCCTATTTAAGCCCAAAAGATAATAATAATCTTTGACCTCTTTGACCCAGAGGTAAAACACGATTGCCAGAATGACAAAAAGCAGGGTCTTATCTGAAACGATCTCCGCATTGGGAAAATAAAACACGAACGCCAGGCGCATCAGGGTAAGAAAAAATAGCAAAATCACCATTGCTATTTTAAAATTGTAGCTGGTGCTGCCGTAACTTCTACTTTTTGCCTTCCCCTCCATAGTCCACCTCTTGGAAATGTATTGCCTGATAGGTTTCTATTTTTAAATTTTTATCTTTAATCCGCCAGCAATCCGGGCCGGAGCCTTGTTTTTCACAGAGGCTCCCCAGAAATTCCTCCTTATCCGGCAACTGCTCCCAGACCTGCGGCAGATAAGTAGAAACGCCGTAGGTAGTATGTAAAATCACTCCATCTGTAAAAGGGCGCAGCTTAGAAAGCAGGTATTCGGTGGTAGAAAACGGGATTTCTTTTGGCTCGGTGAGGATACTGATTTCTATTTTAATCTCCTTCAACTCAGCTGCTTTTACCGGATCAAAACGCCCGTCCTGCGTCGCCGCCAAAACCGAGCGCTCAATGATATTTTTGTAAAGCGGCCGGTCAAATTCAAACAGCCCGATGCAGCCGCGTAGCCCCGAGCCTCTTTTCATTAAGGTAACAAAGCATGGCCTTTTTTCCGTGAGGTTGCTGCTGAGCTTCTGCGGGTCAGGCAAATTGACCTTGCCGCTGGCCAGGTATTCCTGGAGCGTGCTGCGCGCCAACTGCAGCATGTATTGTCTTTCCTCGGCGCTATATTTATCTTGCGCAAAACAGGCTGCTGCCAAAGAACAAAATACGATGATCCCTATAATAACCTTATTATACACCCTCATTCTTTATTTTTAAATATATCTTTCATCTGCTTGCCGAAATCTTTGAATTTATCATAAATATCATACGCCTTCTGGATCAGTTCTTCGGGTGGCTGGCTGGCAAGATTGCGCAGTGCCGCCTCCATTATCGCCTTCTTCAGCTCATCGCCTTTAAACCGCGGGTGGTCTAACTGGGTTTTAAAAATAAAATTGAGGTTAAGGTTTCCCTTTGTGTCGGTAAAAAGGTCGAGCGCGTCCTTTGTCAGGTCTAACTGCGGGGGCAAAGATTCCCCTGCGACTTCTTCCGGCGCATAGACAAGGCGAGAAAGCATTAAATTAGAAGTAATTTCAAGGTCATTATTCTTTGCCTTTAGCAAGGAAGTCAAATTAAGAGTGGCGGAGGTAATTTTACGGTGGGAAAGAAAATCCCCGTAATATGGCTGGAAATACGCTGCTTCTAAATCCTTGACCTCTAAAGTCGCATCCATGTCTTTGG
>CAYGZJ010000227.1:0-1524 GCA_964354335.1 uncultured Planctomycetales bacterium
ATTATGTCCGCAAAGGCCCGATCGATCCCAACGGTCTCTTTAAAAGAGAAGACATCACCGAGAAAGTGGATGAGGCGATGAAGGGGATGGAAGGAAGGATCGCAAGTATGCACCGGACTATTGCTGCTGCTGTCTGCCCCGCTATTAATATAGGTAAACAGTGCGGCAAGCCATATCCCTGTCCTTTGCAGGAAGCTTGCTGGGCTTTCCTTCCTTCGGGGAATATTTTTGAATTGTATTATGGCGGGAAGAAATGCCACGAGTTATTTGAGAGAGGAGTTCAGGCTCTCAAGGATATCCCCGAAGATTTCAAATTGACCGATCGGCAGAAGATCCAGAAACAATGCGCGCAATCCGGTACGCCTTATGTCGATAAGAAAGGTATCAAGAGCTTTTTGGATACTTTAAAGTATCCTTTATGTTACCTTGATTTCGAGACAGTGAGCACTGCCGTTCCGCTTTTTGACGGCACAAAGCCGTACCAGCAGATTCCATTTCAATTCTCGGTGCATGTGGTTAGAGCCCCGAATTCGGCCCCTGAGCACCACGCATTTTTAGCTGACGGTACCGGCGATCCAAGGCCCGCGCTTTTATCGGCATTGAAAAAAGCGCTTGGTGACAACGGAAGTATAGTGGTTTACTACGAAGCTTTTGAGAGAGGCAGGTTAAAGGAGATGGCTGAGGCCTTCCCAGAGTATAAGGCATGGGTGGATGGTGTGCTAGCCCGGATCGTGGACCTGCTAGTACCTTTTAAGGAATTCCATTATTATCATCCGGAACAGAAAGGAAGCGCTTCTCTTAAAGCCACCTCTCCCGTATTGACCGAAGCCGGCAAGCGTTATAAAACAATGGAGATAAATAACGGAGAAGATGCCAGTCTTGCCTTCTTAAAGATAGTCTCAGGAGAGGCTTCAGAAACGGAAAAGCAGAAGATCAGGAAAAATCTGGAGAAATATTGCGGCTTAGATACGGAAGTCATGATCCACATGGTTACTAAGCTAAACGAAATATCTTCTCAAGGTACAAGTTTTGCCTGCGGCAGGGGTATTTATGACGCGCAGGGAAAATTGGACGAAGAGGCCAAGCAGAGTACCGCGCAGGCGTTAAAGGGAGCGACCAGGACCCAGTATGCCAACCTACCCAGGGCCACTAGAAAAATGATCGGGCCGCAATTTAAGAAACTGGCGAGTATCCTGGCTAAGAGTAATATCCGTATCCTTCTACCCAAATCCGATATCCGCAATAATTCTCCTCCGTACATCTGGAGCGATTCTGAGACCAGATTCATGGCCAGTTTTGCCCAAGGCAAAAAAATATACATACCTTTAGGTTTGATCCTGCAGCTTAAGGACCCCAATGACCCCGCCAAAAAAGCATTTCTCCAGGATTTGATCGATTTCGAGCAAGAAAACATAAAGAATGGGTTTGAGGATATTACCCGGGCCGAAGAATTAATACAGACCTACTTGGCGCTCGTGGTATTGCCTCTTAAAAAAGATATTTATTCTACCGCCTCCCCGCGCC